>SXHE01000082.1 GCA_005773755.1 Planctomycetia bacterium | reverse complement strand
TCGGGTATCTGTGCGGCCCTCAATCGAGAGACTGTGTTCGCGGCGGACGACCCGGTTCGGGGGAATCGGGCGGACGAGCGCGCCACCGTTCAAGGACGATCACATGAACCGGGCATGGGGCCTCAGCCGGCGCGGATTCCTGGCGTGGTCGGCCGCCGTCGGCGCGGCCGGACTGGTCGGGTGCAAGACCACCGACGCCAACAAGCTGCAACCGCGGTCCCAGATCGGCGAAGACCCGGCCGACCCGGACGCGGTCGTCACCGTCGGCTCCACAACCACCGTCGGCAACACCGAGCCGCTGATCGTGAGCGGCGTCGGTCTCGTGTGGCAGCTCCCCGGCACCGGCAGCAGCCCGCCCGCCGGCGGCTGGCGCTCCATGCTCGAAGACAGCCTCAAGAAGCTCAAGAAGGATCAGGGGCTGAACCTGAAGGAACTGCTCGACTCGCCCTCGCGCACGACCTCGCTCGTGATGGTGTCGGCCGTCGTACCGCCCGGCGCGCGCAAGGGCGAGCTGGTCGACGTGCAGGTCACGCTGCCCGACGAGAGCAAAACGATCAGCCTTCAGGGCGGCTCGCTGTTCCCGTGCGAGCTGCTCACCTCGGACACGACCGGCAACGTTCATTCGCAGGTCCACGGCAACGGCCCGTCCGGGCCGAGCGGGAAGACGCTGCTGGGCCACGTCTGGGCGAAGGCGCAGGGCGCGCTCGTCGCCGGCAACTTCGTCGCGGAGAACGGCAAGCCCGCCGCGGCCAGCGTGGACGCCGACGGTCGCCCCACCTACCGCGCCGGCTGGATCGCCGGCGGCGCGGCCGTGACCGGCTACCGCCCGTACTACTTCCTCCTCAACCAGAACGACCAGAACCCGCGCATCGGCGCGGCCGTCGCCGAGCGGCTGAACTCCACCTTCCACTCGACCTCCGAGCCGAATCTGAAGGTCGCGGAGGCGAAGGACAAGCAACTGATCGTGGTGAACGTGCCGACCGGCTACCGGCACAACCACTACCGGTTCCTCGTGGTCGCGCGGCAGGTGCCGTACAACCCGGTCGGCGCGAACAGCGCGTACCGGCAGCGACTCGAAGACGAACTGATGGACCCCGCGACCGCGCTCACCGCGGCCATCAAGCTCGAAGCGCTGGGCGGCGACTGCCGGCGCAGCCTGCGGGTCGGGCTGGAAAGCACCTCGCCCTGGGTGCGGTTCGCCGCGGCCGAAGCGCTCGCGTACCTGGGCCAGACGGACGGCACGAGCGAACTCGCCCGGCTCGCCGAAGACCACGCCGCGCTCCGCGCGCACTGCCTGAAGGCGCTCGCGTCCGTCGACGACGCGAGCGGCACCGACCGGCTCGTCGAGATGCTCGGCAGCTCCGAGGCCGAACTGCGCCAGGGGGCGTACATCGCGCTGCGGCTGTCCGACGAGCGCCACCCGGCGCTCAACGGCAAGCTGATGAACAAGTCGTACTGGATGCACGCGGTCGCGCCGGAGGCCCCGCCCGCGGTCCACCTGAGCACCGGGGGCCGCAGCGAAGTGGTTCTGTACGGCGACGTGAAGTTCCACACGGTCGCGCCGATGGCGGTCGGCGGAGAGTTCACCGTGTCCGTGCCGGAGGGCCAGCCGGCGAAGGTGACGCGCGTGTTCCGCGGGCGCACCGGCGAGGCCCAGGTGGAAGAGCGCAAGTGCCTGCCGAACCTGGCCGCGGTGCTGACCACGATGGCGAACCTGGGCGGCGGCTACGCCGAAGCCATCGAGCTGGTCCGCAAGGCCGACCGCGCCGAAGCGCTGACCGGCAAGCTGGTGGTGGACGCGATCCCGCGCGAGCTGAGCATGCAGCAACTGGTCGGGTTCGCGAAGCTGAGCGACTCGACGTTGGCGAAGGCCAACGCGGAGGTGGCGAAGGTCGGCACCGTGCGGCCCGCGCTCGACGCCAACGGCTTCGAGCTGCCGGCGGTTCAGACCGACGGCATCACCCCGGCCGGCGCACCGTTGGTGAAGCAGCCACTGAACCGCGACCCCGGCCGCCTGTTCGGGCCGAAGCGCGCCGCCGACGCCCCGATCCTCGACCCCGCGGTGGTGCCCGCCGGCCAGTGAGTTCGTGTTTCGTCTTTGGTGTTTGGTGTTTGGGAACACGGGTCGGGCCGCGTATCACGTTTCGAGCGCGACCGACCTGGATTCCCGCCCGAACACCAAACACTGAACACCAAACACGAAACACCAAACACGATGCTCAAGCGCCTCGAACTCGTTGGCTTCAAGTCGTTCGCCGACAAGACGCGGTTCGACTTTGCGCCCGGCGTCACGGGCGTGGTCGGGCCGAACGGGTCCGGCAAGAGCAACGTCGTTGACGCGGTGCGCTGGATTCTGGGCGAGCAGTCCGCCAAGAGCTTGCGCGGCGGCGAAATGGCCGACGTGATCTTCAACGGGTCGTCGTCTCGCAAGAGCCTCGGCATGGCCGAAGTCACGGTCGCGTTCGACAACGCGCGGCGACTGCTCAAGGTCGATGCCGACGAAGTTCAGCTCACGCGCCGCGTCTACCGAGACGGCACCGGCGAGTACCTCATCAACGGCCAGATGGCGCGCCTGAAGGACATCAAAGAGATTTTGCTCGGCAGCGGGGCCGGCTCCGGCGGGTACACCATCATCGCGCAGGGGCGCGTCGACGAGCTGTTGCAAGCGTCCACGAAGGACCGGCGGGAAATCTTCGATGAGGCCGCGGGCATCAGCCGGTTCAAGGCTAAGAAGACCGAGACGCTGCGCAAGCTCTCCTCGGTCGAGCTGAACCTGATGCGCTCGAAGGACAAGCTCGACGCCCTCGACGGCCAACTCAAGACACTACGGCTTCAAGCGTCCAAAGCCCAGAAATATCAGGAGTATTCGGGCCGGCTGCGCGAGCTGCGCGTCGGGCTGGGGGCGCACGAGTTCCGCACCCTCACGGCCGCGCTCGCGGTGGAGGCAGAGGCGCTCGCGGCGCTGAAAGCGGAAGTGTCCGGGGCCACGACCGAGGCCGAACAGCTCGAACAGCGCGCGAAGGAACTCGACTGGTCCGTCACGCGCGGAGAAGAAGCGCTGCGCCACCACGAGGCCCGCCTGGCCGACGCGCGGCAGCTCATCGCGGGCTTCGAGACGACCTTCAAGCACGAGCGCGCGTCGGCCGCGGCGCTCCAGGCCGAGGTACTGAAGGTCGGGCGGCAGCGCGCGGAAACCGGATACAAGATTCGCGTGATCGAGGCGGACGCGGCCCGCGCGACCGCGGAGGCCGCCGCCGCCGAAGACCGGCTCGCCGCCGAGCAGCACCGGGCCGACGAGGTGAGCGCCGCGCTCGGCGCGCTCGTGGCACACCTCGCGGAACTGGACAGCGAGAACACCGAGGGGCAGGCCCGGCAGTACGACCTCGTGCGCCAGTCGGCGGCCAGCCGCACCGCGGCCGATTCCAACCTGACCCAAGTTGAGCGGCTCCAGCGCGAGTACACGAACAAGCTGCACTCCGCCGAACACAAGTCGGCCCAGCGCGCGGCGCTCGCGCACGCGCTCGACGGGCTGTCGCAAGCGGACGCGGACGTGAAGGCCCGGCTCGCGGCGGCCCGCGGCAGCCAGACGGAACTGCACGCCGACCGCGACGCGCTCGCGGACCGTGCCCATCGCGAGCAGTCACGGCTGGAAGGGTTGCGCGTCCGCCAGGGCGACCTGCGCGGGCGCATCGACGTGCTCGAAGACCTCGAGCGCTCGCTCGAAGGGCTGGGCGCGGGCGTGCGGCAAGTGCTCGCGCAGCTCGGTGAGGACGGTGGTGCGGCGGATTCGCCCATTCTCGGCCTCGTGGCCGACCTGCTCACGGTGCCGCGCGACGTGTCCGCGTTCGTGGAACTCGCGCTCGGCGACACGGCCCAGCGGTTCGTGGTGCGCGCGGCGGAGGCGGTCGATGCCGTCGCCGCGTCCGTGGGCGAGGTCGCCGGCCGCGTCGGGTTCGTCCCGGTGCTGGGGCCGCTCGCGAAGCCGCAAGCGGTTTCCGATTTCGGCTCGCTCGCGGCGTTCGTCACCTGCGATCACGCCGGTTGCGCTACCCTTTCCGAACAGCTCCTGGGGCGCGTGCTCCTCGCGGACTCGCTCGCGGACGCGCGGCGGATCGCACTGCTTCACCCGACGTACCGCGTCATCGCGCGCACCGGCGAGCTGCTCGAACCGGACGGCACGCTGACCGTCGGCCCGCTCCGCGCCGAGGCCGGGCTGGTGTCGCGCAAGAGCGAACTGCGCGACCTGCGCGAGCAGTTCCGCACCACGTCCGAACTGGTCTCGTCGGCCGAGGTGGAACTCGCGGAGCTGCGACGGCAGTCCGACGCGGTCGAAGGCGTGCTCGAAGCGGTCGGCTCCGAAATCGCTCTGCTCTCGGACGAAGCGGGCGGGCTGCTCCAGCGCATCGCGGCGCAGCGGCAGCAGTGCGAATCGCTCGACGGGGCCATCGACCTGCTTCGCGCCGAGAGCGCAATTCTGGAACGACAGGTGCAAGAGGGCGAGGCGGCGTGGGTCGCGGCGCGCATGGCCGCGGAGGACGCGGAGCGGGCCGCGGGCGACCTGTCGGCGCGGCTCGCGGAGCTGAAACAGGCGCTCGCCGACGGGGTCGAGGAGCGCGACCGGCGGCAACAGGCACACACCGCGGCACAGGTGGCGCTGTCCCGCGCCGCGGCCGACCGCGACCGGGCGCGCGAGCGGCTCGCGCAGGTCGATACCGAGTTGCGGAAGCGGAAGATCGAAGCGGTCGATTACGCCTCGCAAGCGCACACGGCGCGCGGGCGGCTGGAGGAGAGCACGCTCGCCGCGCTGCGGGCGAGTTCCGCGCAGGCCGAGGCGTATCGCGAAAAGGACGCCCGCGAGCGCGTGATCGCGGACCTCGCCGGCAAGGCCGCGACCGAGCGCGCGGCGCGCGAGGCCGTGCGCGACCGGCTGCACGACCTGCGCCACGGGTGGCAGGAGAAGCAGACCGCGGCGCACGCCCGCGAGCTCGCCGTTCACGACCTGACCGGTCGCCGCGACGCGGTCGCCGCCCGCATCCGCGACGACTACGGCATCGAGCTTCACGAGGTGGCGAGCGCCGACGCTTCCGCGCCCGCCGCGCTCGGTGAGCACCAGGAGATCGACGACCTGAAGCGCAAGCTCACCCGTCTCGGCAGCGTGAATATGGAGGCGCTGGAGGAGCTGACGCGCGTGGAGAGCGAGTTCACCGCGCTACAGGGTCAGCACGACGACCTGAACGCCGCGCGGCACTCGCTCCAGCAGGTGATCGACGCGATCAACACGGACAGCCGCAAGCTGTTCACGGAGACGCTGGCCGCGGTGCGCGGGTACTTCCAGGAGCTGTTCCGCAAGTTGTTCGGCGGCGGGCAGGCGGACATCATTCTCGAAGACGAGTCGGACGTGCTCGAATCGGGCATCGAGATCACCGCGCGCCCGCCGGGCAAAGAACTGCGCGCGCTCTCGCTGCTGTCCGGCGGCGAGACGACGCTGACCGCGGTGGCGCTGCTGCTGGCGATCTTCCGCAACAAGCCGTCGCCGTTCTGCATTCTGGACGAAGTGGACGCGGCGCTGGACGAAGCGAACACGGAGCGGCTGGCGGGCGTGCTCCGCGAGTTCCTGGACCGCAGCCAGTTCATCGTGGTGACGCACAAGAAGCGCACGATGGCCGCGGCCGATCGCTTGTGGGGCGTTACGATGCAAGAGAGCGGCATCAGCCGCCTGCTGCCGATGCGGTTCGAGGACTGGCCCGACGAAGAGGAACAACCCACCAGCCGGGCGGCGTGACGCGACATGGAGCGACCGGAATCCATCGGCACGCGGCTCGACGTGTTCGGCCCGTGGCGCGCCAACGTGCTCGCCGGGTACGCGATAGCGGCCCTCTGCGCCACTGGCGGCGCGGTCCTCGTCGCGCGCGTGCTGATGGGGCTGCCCATCTTTTTCAACAAGCTCGACTCGAAACTGAAACTCTTCGCGGGCGGCGTGAGCGTCGTCCTGTTCGGCCTCGCTGGGCTGTTCGCCTATCTCGCGCACTGCCACGCGGCGCTTCGACCTGTACGAACACGGCTTCGGGTACTGGGACACACGCGGCGGGGCCGTGGTGTTCTGGCCCGAGGTCGCGGGGTTCGAGGTCGTGTTCACCTACGCGCGCATGTACGACCCGCCGCGGGAACTGTGCAAGCTGCTCATTACCCTGCGCGACGGCCGACAGTTCCGCTTCGACCGCGAAACCATGTCGCGGTCCGGGCGGTTCAAGAAGATGCTCCAAACAATCGCCGCGGCGCAGGGCATTCCGTGGATAGTGATCGGCGGCGGGTGACGGCACTCACGCCGCGACCCCTCGCGCCGGCGCTTTTCTTCACCCCGAAGCGGTGGGACAGTTTACTTCTCGATCTTGCACTTCGGCAGCGCCTTCTGAAGCTCTTTGACCCCCTCGGCGGTCACTTTCACACGATACAGTTGGAGGTAAGTGAGATTCTTCAGCGCAGCCAGTTCTTTCAGTCCCGCGTCCGTGACCGGAGTGCCGCCCAAGTAGAGCGAGTCGAGGCTCTTGAGCACAACCAACTCCTTTAGCCCCGCGTCCGTGATCTGCGTGTCGCCCAGCTGCAACCGGGTGAGATTGGGAAGCGCGCGCAGTTCCTTCAGGTCGGCGTCCGTAACCGTCGTATCGGGGAGCCAGAGCGCCGTGAGCTTTTTCAGGGGCACCAGTTCCTTCAGCCCGGCCCCGTTCAACTTGGTGCCGTTCAAGCTGAGCGTCGTGAGGTTGTCGAGCGCGGCCAGTTCCTTCAGCCCCTTTTCCGAGATGGGTGGGGCGTGGAGCGCGAGCCGCTTGAGGCTCTTCAGGGCGGCCAGGTCTTTCATCCCCGCGTCCGTCACGTCGGGCCGGAACAGGGTCAGGTCGGTGAGGTTCTTGAGCGGGGCCAGTTCCTTGAGGTCCGCGTCGGTGGCCCGCGTGCGGATGAAGGAGACATCGACGACCGGGCTCCCGGCGCGGTTGCCGTCGGCCCGGCGAACGGTGCCGCCCCGTTTCTCCACGAACGCCGCGGCCTTGTCCTCGGCGGTGTCGGCAAGCGACGCGGGCGCACACAGCCCCAGCACCGTGACCGCACACAGCAACGATTGCGACATGATCGCTCCTCGGTTCGCGTACACGACCCTTCGGCGTATCGAGCGTACCACAACCGCCGGCACCGTTTCGCCCCCTCTCCTTGCGGGCGAGAGCGAAACGGTGCGGCTCCTCTCTTGACGTCACTTCGCGGGCTTGACCGCGAACTTGCGCGCGACCGGCGTTGCCAGCTTGTAAATCTCGGCCTGCGCCGCGTCGATCTTGTCCATCCGCTTTTGCAGCTCCATCGGCTTGCGCTCCTTTGCCACGTCCGCGAGCCACTCGGGCGCGTTGAACATCACGACGCCGAAGAACCGCTGCGACACGAGGGCGTTCTTCGCGTTGATCGCTTGCAGTACCTTGTTGCCCTGCTCCCACACCGGCCCGGTGGTCAGCACGCCCAGGTTCACGCCCGCGGCCAGTTCCTTCGCGCTCACGG
>SXHE01000824.1 GCA_005773755.1 Planctomycetia bacterium | reverse complement strand
GCGCCGCGCGCCGACCGCGGCGCGCAACGGCGCGACACATGAACCCATGTCCATAATAACGGCAGTAGGGTACTTGTCTATACTAGACGTGAACAAGTTTCCAGAATCGCCGCGCGCGGTTCGCGCCTTGTTCGTAGTGACCTGCTGAAGCGGGTCACTACGAACAAGGCGCTACGCGCGGGGCACCACCCGTCACGGCCCGGCGACCTCGTACAGGTGCAGCGCGACGGGCGCGCTGCCGTGGCCGCTGCGCTCGCCGCCGAATCGCTGGTACAGGTCCGCGCCGCGGAAGTCGTCCACGAAGAACCCGTCCTCGGCCACCAACTCGCGGTCCTCGAACAGCACCCGCACCTTCGTCCCCTTCTTCAGCCCGGCAACGAACACCTTCGTCTGCTTCCGCACCGTCGGATCGGCCACGTCGAGCACGTCGTTGAAGACGGCCAGCGCGTTGCCGTCCGGCCCGACGATCTTCGTGCCGGTCCAGAGGACGCCGCCGGTGCCGGGGTGCAGGAACCCGACGCCGTCGAGCAGCTTGTCGGTCGCGCCGATCTTGTCGAGCGGAATCTCGATCGGCGTCCAGCCGCGTGTCGCCGGCATCAGCCCGCCCTTCTCGAACGTCTTGGGGATGAGTTCGAGCGCCTGATCGGGCACCTTGTCGCCCCAGCCCAGGAACCCGCGCGAGTGGCGGTAAAAGGTGTGGAGAAACCAGAGCGAGGTGGCGGGGTCGGTGCGGAGCGCGGAGTAGTCGGACGCGCCCCACTGGGCCGCGTGCGTCCAGCGCCCGTCGCACTTCACCAGCAGCGCAAGCCCTTTCGGTTCGAGCTTGTCGAGGTACACGCGCGTGACCAGCTTGCTGCCCGCGGGCCACTTTTGTGGGTTCGGCAGGTACTGGATGCCGTGGCCGACGAACTTGGGCGCGGCCGGGTCGTCGGCCCGCTTGTACCCGTCGGCCTCGTCGCCGTAGGCGACCGACGGCGCGGTCTCGACGGCGAGGCTGGGGATGCCGCCCGCGGCGAACGGCCGCCAGTTGCCGAACGGGATGCCGTGCGTGGTCGCGGCGACGATCAGCGTCTTGTTGCCCAGCTTGCGGGTCATGTGCTCGAAGCCGGGGCCGATCTTCACTTCGGGCGGCTTCTCCTTCGAGTACACGAACGGCTGCACGTGGCGCAACTCCGCGTGCAACCCGCGCAGCAGTGACGGGTCGCCGGGGCCGTGCGCGATCTGCCAGCCGCGCGCGCCGCGCATCAGTTCGACGTAGACGTGATACCGCCAGCGCTCGTAGGGCACGCTCTCGTACATCTGCGGGCGCAGCCACATGACCTTACCTTTTCCGGCGACGAGCGGCGCGAGGTCGGTGTGGAGCGGGGCCGGGTACCACGGCTCCGTTTCGGGGTCGAAGATGTCGAAGAACGGCACCTTCTCCAACTCCAGCCGGGTCCAGTAGCCGCCGTGCCCGACCATGACCGGCTTCCCGGTGGCCGCGCGCAGCGCGTCGACTTCGGCCTTGAGTTCGGCGAGCTGCGCGGGGGTCATGGGGTAGAAGTGGCCGAACGCTTCCTCCGGCCCGCGCGAAACGGCGGCCACGTTGGGCGCGGTGCGCAGGTACTTCAGGAGATCGTCGGGCCACGGCTCCTTCGCCGTTCGCGGCTTGAGGAACACGGTCGAGGCGTACAGATTCTTCTTCCACATCTCTTCCAGTTGCGGCTGTTTGATGGCCGGCCCTTCGACGTGGCGCAGGCAGTTGATGTCCCACAGCGCGCGGTCGGCGAGGTTCCCGCCGTGCCGGTCGTACAGGCTCCACATCTTGAGGTTCGCGAGGTCGTGAACCTTCGCGCCCTCGGCCGGCCCCGCGTACACCGGGTTGTGGCCGTAGGTGACGCCCCACGGCATCCACGGCTTGTCGTTCACGAGGAAGTCGCCGTCCGCGTTGATCTTCACGGAGGTGATGGCCGGTTGCGGCGCGTCGTGCGCGAGCCGGCAGAACGGCGGCGAGTCCTGTTGGAACATGCGTGTGCCGCGGGCGTCGATCAGGACCGCGCGCACGACCCAGTTGCGCTGCGGGTCCGCGAACGGCTGCAGCGGCAGGAACGACACGTCCAGATCGGCGAGCAGCAAGTTGCGGAAGTCGCCGCGCAGCCCGTCGGGAATCTTCGCGCGCTGCTTCTCGAAGGTGTCCGCGGCGAACGGCACGCTGACCGTTTTCAGCGGCTTATCGGTCGCGCGCGTGCCGAGTCGCACGATCTCGTAGTCGATGCGCTGGACGCGCGCGAGCGCGTCCGCGGTCAGGCCGAGGTTGAGGCGCACGAACTGCTTTTGATCGGGTTGCAGGTACAGCGCGCCGAGCCGCAGGTCCATCGCCACGGGCCACCGGGTTCCGCTGTAGGTTCTCTCGCGGTAGTCGCCGTTCATCTCCGTTCCGGACACGATGACGCCGAGCCGCGACCCGTAGTAGGCGGGCGTCGGCTGGCTGTCGCCGTGTTCGATGCGGACCGCGGCGCGGGCGTTCGGGGCGAGCGTCAGCGGTTCGCAGTACGTCACGATCGACGAACTGCCGGGGATCGTGTGAACGCCCACCTTCACGCGGACCTGCTCCTTCGTAGGGTTCACGACCTCCGCGGTCAGGTAGGTCTTGCCCAGCAGCCGCTCACCGAACTGGAGCTTGTCGAGGTACACGCGCGGTTCGACCGCCTCGGACGCGACCTCCTTCACCTTGCGGGCCGCGAGTTCGGCCGCGGTCGATTCCGGTTCGCACACCTTCACCGCGTCCCACCACACCATGCCGTCGGCGTTCTGCTGTGGCTGCGGGCCGGTGCCGTCCTGCGTGTTGCCGTTGGTGCCGCGCGCGCACAGCTTCAGGCGGATCGACTTGAGCGGGGCCGCGGGGCGGAACACTTGGCGCACCTCGCGCCAGTCGTTCGTGCCCACGCTCGGCATCGCCTTGTGGATGAAGTTGAACCCGTCGACGCGCTTGCCGTTCTCGTCCTCCGCGTCGATCTGGAACATCGCGAGTTGGTCGGTGCGGACCATCGCGGTCACTTCGATCAGCCGGGCCTCGGTCTGGTTCAGCGGGATCGGGGCGCTGGCGACGAACACCTCGTCGCCGGTCGCGAGGTGCATCGCCAGCGCGTTGCGGTGCTGGTTGCGAACGATGTCGTCGACGAACACGTTGCCGCGGTTCTCGGAGGTGCTGTTGTGCCACGTGTTGAAGATGTAATAGACGCCGGGCGGGAAGTACCGGTACTTCCGCGGCTTGGTCCACTCGGCCGGCCACTTGTCCTTGTTGACCGTCTCGAAGCTCGGATTGGGGAGCACGTTGGGCGCGGTGCTGGCGGGCGCGACGAGCGCGGCGTCGATCAGCTCGACGGTGCCGGCGCTCTTGTCCGCGAACACGATTTCCACCGTGGCGGCCATCGGCACGAGCGCGCCTTGCGCCGCGAACAGCGGGTCCTTCCGCGCCTCCGCGAGCCACGTCGCCGCCGGCAGCTTCACGCTCACCTCCTTCGCCGCGTAGGTGCCCTCCGGCGCGCTCACGGTCGCGCTGGCGACGCGCTTGGTGCCGAGCGGGTCGTCGACGGGCGAAGCACTCGACCACGCGACGACGAGCTTGACCGCGTCCTTGCCGACGTTCGTGCCGCTGAGCTTCACGCGGAACTCGAGGTCGCGCACGAGCGCGAGCGGCTGCTTCGTGCGAACGGCCTCCGGGCCGGGGAACCCGCCCGCGTCCGGCCAGCCCGCGAGTTTCGCGCTGTTGTTGATCGTCACCCAGTTCACCGACTGCACCGCGCGCGACCCAGACGCCAGCACCAGCTTGCGCTGGCCGTGCGGCTTGTCGGCGTCCTTCCACACCCACTTGCCGCCGAGCGACCAGCCGTCCGGGTTGTAGTCGCGCCGGTTGTACACCTCGGTGGTGTAGTTCCAGTGGTGGTTCTTCAGCTCCGGCAGCAGCGTACTCCAGTCGTCCTGGAAGTCGCCGTTGCGGAGCAGGTTGTCGCCGCGCGCGGTCGCGGTGGCGAGCGCGAGGAGGAGGCAAGCGAGAGAGAGGCGCATAGGGGTAGGGTGGGCTGGGGTGATTTCCCTGGGACTGCGGGCGTCCCGCCCGCTGCTACGCGCGAGGTGGTGATGCGATTCTTCATGGAGCACCACCGCGCGTT
>SXHE01000823.1 GCA_005773755.1 Planctomycetia bacterium | reverse complement strand
TGCTCGACACCGGGCAGCACCCCGACCGTCCAGCTCAGCCGGTCCTCGGGCAGCACGTCGGGCAGGTGGATCGTACCGGGCGGGATGTCGGAGGGGAACTTGCTCGCGTCGCGCTTCGAGTCCGGGTTCGCGTGGTGCGCCGCGAACAGGCTCAACTCGCGCAGGTTGTTCTTCGACCCTTCCGCACTCGCCCGTAGTCGGGCCTTCGGGATGTATGTGAGGAACAGCCCGACCGCGACGAGCGCGAGCAGAGCGAACCCGATGATCGTGATGCGGCGTGCCATACCTCAGATGTACGAACGGGGCGCGCGAACGGTTCGGCGACACAGAGCGCGCCCGCGCCGCGGACCCACTCACGGCCCGTGCTCGTACAGCAGCTCGCACAGGCGACCGAGCACCTTGCCCTCGCGGGTCGCGGTCACGCCCTCTGGCAGCGGCACGTTGTTCACCATCACGCAGAAGTAGAGCGTGGTCCCGGCCTTCGTGGTCATCGTGCCGGCCAGCGCCTTGCTTTTGAGCAGGTAGCGCTCGTTCAGCGTGTCGTACCAGATGAGGGTGCCGGTTTTGGCGAACGCCTTCCCGTGCGCCGGGCTGTCGGGCTTCACCACCTCCGCGAGCGTGCCGTCGCCGCCCAGCACCGGCAGCGCGGCCTTGTACGCGTTCCACTCCTCGCGCTTCGCCATGCCCTGAATCACCTGCACGGTCGCCCTCGCGGAGACGAAGTCCGCCGGCGCGCCGCCGGCCCCGCCGCCGAACGAGACGGCGCTCGTGTCGACGCCGAGCTGTTTCAGAATCTTCCCCTGTTCCCGCAACCCGGCCTCGACGGTGTTGTGCCCCTTCGCCACGGCGACGAGGCACGGGAGTGTGCTCGCGTACAGATTGTGGCTCACCTTGAGCGTGACCGCGATGGTGTCGCTGAACGGGGCCGACTTGAACCGCGCGACCTTCGTCAGTTTCTCGTAGTCGGCCTTCGCGGGCAGGTTGTTGCTGGACGGCCGCAGTACTGCGCCCTGGGCCTGCACGCCGTTGCGCCGCAGCGCTTCGACAAACAGCGCGCGGGCGAACAGAACCGGTTCATCGACCCCATAAATGCGCACCTGCGGTTTGCTGCCGAGCGGCACGCGCCCGCGCACGGCGAACTGGTTCGCCCCGACCGCGAGCAGGTGGATGCTCGCGCCCGACTTCTCTGCCCCGGTTGTGACCACCGCGTCCACGGTGTAGAAGCTCGTTTCCGGCCGCGTCGTCACCTTCGCCGGGTCGCCCTCCTTCTCGCCGGGCGTGACGATCACATCGACGACGTTGTCGTTCACCGTGATCGGCGACACGTTTTCCGGCCCGCTGCCGCTGCTCCGCGCGCGGGCGAACAGCCGGTCGTCGACCAGCACGTCCCCCTCGACCTGGGTGATGCCACTCGCCTTCACCTGCTTGGCGAGGTCGTTCAACCCGGTCAGCGGGTCCGTGTCGGTCAGTTCGGAGTCGCCCGCGCCGCCGTTGGCGTATGTGTGATCCTTGTTCTTGAAGACGGTCTTGCCGTCCTTCGTGCGCCCGCCGAGCATCACGTCGCCGCCGGCGACGAGAACGAGATCTCCGCGGAGCGTGCCCTTCACCGTCAGTCCGCGCGAATAGACGGCCGTTTCCTGCGTGTGGTCGGGCCCCAGGGCGACGAGCGCCGCGGCGCACGAGAACAGCTTCGTGACGGACGCCGGGGCGAGCATCGTGTCCGGGTTGCGGGCGTACACGGTCTTGCCCGTCTTGGCATCTACGACCAGTACGCCCCAAGAGGCGTGTTTGTAGTCGGGGCCGTCGATGACCTCGTCGATCTTCTTGGCGAGCGCCTCCGGCGGGGCCGCGGGCGCGGGCACGACGACGACTAGGGCGAGCAGAACCGTCGCGAGCGGGGGGCAGGCGCGAACCACGGCAACCGCCTTTCAGGGTGGGGCAAGGTGGAAGAGTTATCGTATTGCGCGCGATCGGAGTCACTTGTGGCTTCGCGCGCGGCCTCACGCCCTTGACGCCCCGCGCTGCGCGGGCTAGCGTGAGACGGGTCGATTCACACCTTGACTTGAGTTGCGGCGGAACACAATGCCCGGTACGTGCGTGGTCGGGTTGCAATGGGGCGACGAGGCCAAGGGGAAGATCGTCGATCTGATCGGCGACAACTTCGACATCGTCGTCCGGTACAACGGCGGGGCCAACGCCGGCCACACCGTTGTCGTCAACGGCAGAGCCTTTAAGCTCTCACTCCTCCCCACCGGCGTCATCCGGCCGAACGTCACCAGCGTCATCGGCAACGGCGTGGTCGTGTACCCGCCACGGTTCCTCGAAGAGGTCGATTCGCTCGCAAAGGGTGGCATCGACCTCGCCGGCTCGCTATTACTCAGCGACCACGCGCACGTCATCTTCCCGTATCACATGGAAGAAGAACGGCTGCTCGAAAGCGGCACCGAGGGGAAGATCGGCACCACCGGCCGCGGGATCGGGCCGTGCTATCAGGACAAAGTTGGTCGCCGGTTCGCGATCCGCGTGGGCGAACTGCTCCGCCCCGACCACCTGCGCGAGCGGCTCAAGTTCGTCGTGCCGTTCAAGAACAAGTTGCTCGGCGCGCTCGGCGCGGCGAAGCCGTTTGACGCCGCCGCCATCGCCACCGAATACCTCGGCTACGCGGAGCGCATCCGGCCGTTCGTGCGAGACACCCCGCGGTTCCTCCACGAGTCGCTCGCGGCCGGCAAGCGGCTCATTTTCGAGGCCGCGCAGGGCAGTTTGCTCGACGTGGATCACGGCACGTTCCCGTTCGTGACCAGTTCGAGCAGCCTGCCGTCGGGCATCTGGGGCGGGTCCGGTGTGCCGGCGAAGTTCGTGAAGCGCATCATCGGCGTGGTGAAGGCGTACACCAGCCGCGTGGGACAGGGGCCGTTCCCGACCGAACTGGACAACGAACTGGGCGAGCACATTCGGCAGAAGGGGCGCGAGTTCGGCACCGTAACCGGTCGCCCGCGGCGCGTCGGCTGGCTCGACGCGGTGGCCGTGCGCTACACCGCGGCGCTGGCCGGCGCGGACGAGATCACCGTCATGCTGCTCGACGTACTGAGTGGCGTCCCCGAACTGAAGCTCTGCACCGCCTACGAACTGGACGGTGAGCGCATCACGCACTTCCCCAGCGATGCCTACCTTTTGGAGCGGTGCAAGCCGGTGTATGAATCTGTCCCCGGCTGGAGCGAAGACATCACAGCGGCGCGAAAGCTGTCGGACCTGCCCGCCGGCGCGCGCCGCTACCTCGACCGCGTCAGCGAACTGGTGGGGTTGAAGGCCAGCGTGGTGTCCGTCGGCCCCGACCGCGAACAGACGATCATGGTATGACCACCGCTCACGATCCCCGCGCCCACGCCGCTTCGGTCGGACTCGATCCGGCCCGACTGCCGCGGCACATCGCCATCCTCATTGACGTCAACGGGCGGTGGGCGCAGCGCCAGGGCAAGGAGCGCGCCGAAGGGCACGCGCAGGGCGCGCACTCGGTCGATGTGATTACCGAGGAGTGCTGCCGGCTGGGGCTGGGTCAACTCACGCTATTCTGCCTCAGCTCCGAAAACTGGAAGCGACCGAAGCCGGAGATCGACTTCCTGATGGCGCTCTTGAAGGAGTACCTGCTCGCGGAGCGGGCGAAGATTCAGGACCAGAACATCCGGTTCCGCGTGATCGGTCGGCGCGACGGACTGCCGGACGAGGTGCTCGCGGAGATCGACGAGAACGAGCGCCTCACGCGCGGCAACACCGGCCTCACGCTGTGCCTCGCGATCAACTACGGCAGCCGTGCCGAGATCGTGGACGCGGTGCAAGCGCTCGCGACGAGGGTGAAGCGCGGCGAACTCGAACCCAGCGCCATCGACGAGAGGGCCATCAGTGCCGCGCTCTACACCGGCGGGATGCCGGACCCGGACTTGCTCGTTCGCACCGCGGGCGAGATGCGCGTGAGCAACTATCTGCTGTGGCAAATCTCTTACGCCGAACTGTGGGTGACGCAGCGGTTCTGGCCGGAGTTCGACCCGCCCCTGATGCATGACGCCCTGCGCGACTTCGCCCGCCGCGAGCGCCGCTTCGGCGGCCTCACTTGACGAAGACAGAATGGCCACAAAAACGCACCAAAGCCACAAAAGAAGACCAAAGGCAGAAGGCAGAGGATTGAGTTAAAGACAACGAGATGCTGTCCTCAGTCTGTTGTCTTCTGAACACTGGTTTCTGCCTTGTTCTTCGGCTCTGGTCTTCTTTTGTGGCATTGGTGCTTTCTTGCGGCCAATCCTGCCTTTCCTCTTCGAGTATCGCGATGCTCCGAACGCGGCTGTGGGTCGGGACGCTGCTCGCGCTCGGGGCAGCTGGGGTGCTGGTCGGCGACACACTTCTCGCGCGAGACGGGTTCGTGTACTTCCCGTGCCTGCTCGCGTTCCTGCTGCTCGCCGGTGTTCTCGGCTCGCGCGAACTCGTCCGCTTGTTCCCGGTCGCGACGCGCCCGTCGGAACCGCTGGTCGTGTGTGGCGTGCTGCTCGCGATCCTCGCCAACTGGTATCCCGCCATCCGGCTCCAATTCAGCCCCGCGCCGGCGTCGCCGTGGGCACTGCTCGTGGTCGTGTTCGTCGGCGTGCTACTCGGCGCGTTCCTGTTGGAAATGCGGCGTTACAGCGGTGTTCCGGGCGTCGCCGTGCCGCGACTCGCGCTTACTGTACTCGCGGTGGCGTACCTGGGCCTGCTGCCGTGCTTCTTCGCGCAGATTCGGTGGCTGTCGCCCGACGCTGTCACGTCCGCCGTGATGCTCGCGCTCGTCGTGTTCGTGCCGAAGTGCAACGACATCGGCGCGTTCTTCACGGGAACTTTTCTCGGCAAACACAAGATGACACCGATACTGAGTCCCAAGAAGACCTGGGAAGGCTTCGCCGGCGGGATGCTGACCGGCGCGGCGGTCGCGGTGGGGCTGTCGTTCGCGGCCCCGGTGTTCCGCCACGGCCCGGCCGAGGCGTTCGCGTTCGGGCTGGCGGTGGGTCTGGCCGGCGTGTTAGGTGATCTGGCGGAATCGCTGGTCAAGCGGGACTGCCGCACGAAAGACGCATCGAAGAGCATCCCCGGCTTCGGGGGCGTGCTGGACGTGGTCGATTCCGTGCTGTTCGCGGCCCCGGTCGCGTACCTGTGGCTCAGTTGGACTTGAGTACCAGGAGAGTTTCACCACAAAGGCACGAAGAACACGAAGAAGAAAATTGAAGAGAATGGACAGAACCTGACTCTGTACCTTGCTGTCTCCTTCGTGCCCTTCGTGCCTTTGTGGTGAAACTCTTCGCTTGGGATGAAGACATGCCCGAACTGGTGACACGCGCGCTGACCATCGAGGACCGCGACGAGGCGGTGATCCTGTTCGGCACCCGCGACCAGCACCTGCGCTCGATACGCGATGCGCTGGGCGTGAAGGCCGTCTACCGTAATGGTGAGCTGCGCATTGAGGGCGCGGCGGAAGCCGTGGAACAGTTCGTCCGCGCGCTCGACCAACTCCGCCAGATCGGGCGCAAGGCCGGGCAGATCGGCCCGAAGGACGTGACCGCGGTGCTCGAAGTGATCCGCGGCGGCACCCAGCGGGGCGGCGCATCGGTGGTCGCTACCGAGGGTGGCCGCAGCCTGCGCACCCGCACCGATGGCCAGGGCCGATACGTACAGGCACTCCAAGAACACGACGTGGTGTTCTGCGTCGGTCCCGCGGGCAGCGGCAAAACGTACCTCGCGGTCGCGTGGGCCGTCGCGCTTC
>SXHE01000822.1 GCA_005773755.1 Planctomycetia bacterium | reverse complement strand
GGGCGATGACGGCGAACAGGACGCGGAACCGCTGCACGAGCAACTCGCGCCCCGCGTCGAACGGCGGCCCGACACCGCCGGCCCACTCGTCGCGCAGGCGCAGCGCCGTCCGCACGACCGGGTTCACCACGGATAGCAGGGAGTCACGCATGCCACTCAAACTAGGGAACAGGCTAGTTATCGAAACAGAACACGATGCGCACGTCATCCAAACCGGGTCGCTCGTTCTCCTCAAGCCAATCTTGTAGCGGCAACAGCGCGTTCTTTTCGCCCGCAAGCGCGAGGTTCGCCATCGTCAGCACGTCTGAGTGCGGTGAGGCCAGGGCGAGCAGGCGAGGGATCGTCTCCGTAACGAACTCCTCGGCGGCCTTGTAATAGGGAACTTCCCACTTCGTGCGAACGCACAGTTCCTGCGTGTCGTTGCCCAGTTTCAACTCGGCTGCGAGGTACTCTTCGTCAACGAGCGTGCGCCCGTCTGACCCCGACCACCATCGATCCGGAAGAATACCGCTTTTCATGGCTGCGTACTGAGGCCCGTTGATTATGCCCTCCTCTACAATTGTCGCTTGCCAATGGGGGTACTCCAGCAGGTGACGCAGCGAATGCCAACTGAAGGAAAACTCTCCACCAATTAGCCACGCATCATCGTCATCACCGTCGTACTCTGTCCGGCAGTCGGCAGAAAGGTCATCCGGCCAGCCGCGTGCCTCGGCAATTGGAGTGATCGCCCCGAAATTCCGTACCCCCGCTAAAATCGCAAACGTGTAGTAGTTGCGTGTCCAGTATGGCTCGGAAGTCAGACCTCCATTCACATACTCGTCAGGCCAGAGACGCTTCACCATGCACCAGACGCCAGCCTCGCGTACTTCTGCTCGCGTGTGGATGTCGCAGCCCATCGCAACCTCACCCCGCGGGGACCGCGTACAGCGTGAAGGTCATGGCGTTGGTGCGCCCGCCGCCGCTGCGCACGGTCACGCTGCGCTGGCCCTGGATCGCGCCCACCACGCGCGTTTCGTTGAAGCGCACGGCGACCGTCAGCGAGCGCGTCACGGCGTTCCACTCGCGCTCCGGCTGACGACCCAGGCGGCAGTACCGCTGGCCGGACAGGTCCGGCAGCAGCCCCGGCTTCGGGCACGGCTCGAAGCGGAGGCCCGCTTGCCCGAGTTGGTAGATCGCGTCCACGCGGTCGCCGGAACCGGCCTTCATGTCGAGCTGGCCGGGCACCGTCAGCATTCGCATCATCTCGTCCGGGTCCATCTCCGAGCGCACGCCGAGGTACAGCTCCCATGCCGGATCGAGCCACGTCGGTTCGATCGCGGCCTGCATCCGCAGGCCCATGCCGATGAACGGTCGCTCCTTGTACTCCGGTTCCGGCAGGATGTCGAGCAGAGTGTCGAGGTACACCTTCACGCGGTAGAAGCAGCCGCCGAGGTCGTCGTGGTCGTAGGGCGGGATCGCGGGCCAGCGCCCGGAGCGGTCGAAGATCGCCAGTTGCCCGACGAGCCGGCACAGTTCGGTGTACGCGAGCAGCGGCGGAATGCCCGGCGTGAACGCGATCACGCTCAGCACCGCGTAGGACTCGTTCAGCTCGCGCAGGTGCGCGGCGCTCACTGCGTCTTGCGGGTCGGTGCCGACGAGCGCGCCGCCGCGGGCCGCGAGCGCGCTGGCGAGCCGCTCGCGCTTCCGGCCGATGCGGTCGAACAGCGATTGCAGGATGTCGCCGTGCAGCGCCGGCCAGGTGTCGCACGCCAGCACCGGGGGGATGTACGACACGTCCACTTCGGGCGGCGCGTTGGCGAGCGCGGACTTCACGAGCCGCACGAGCGGCAGCGTGGAAAAGCCGGTCTGGTCTTGCTCGCCGACGAGCAGCCGCAGGTTCGGGCGGCGCACGCGCACCGGCTGCGGGTTCACGCCGGTGTTCTCGTCCTCAAGCTCCTGCGTATCGAGCTGATACCGCGCGTTCGGGTCGGGTAAATCCTCCGCGACGTTCGCCTTCCCCAAATTGAGCGCGGGAATGGCGAGGTACACCATGAGTGGCTGCCCCGGCTCGAACAGCCCTTTCAGTTCGATGGTGGGAAGCAGCCCGTCCGCGGGAACCTCGATGGGGGTGCCGTCGCGAAATACGGCTTGCAGCGCCCGGACGACGAGCCGGTTGTTGGTGAGCGCGTCGGCGTCGAGTTCGACGGTGCGCAGGCCCCAGACGTGGTGCGTGGGCCAGCTCGCGGCGCGGTGCGCGCGGGCGGTTAGGTAGCGGTGCTCGGCCTGGAACTGGTGCGGCTGGAGGAACATGCCCTCGTGCCAGTGGACCGCCCGGGCCGTCATGCGTGATCCCGAATGAGTGTGGTGCGCGCGTGGCGACAGTATAAGCCGGGGCGAAATCCGGCCGCAAGCCCTACGGCGGGAAGGGACACGTTCTTTCCTGAGTTGTGCCCGCTCGCGAAGCCGCAAGCGGCTTATTGTCGCGCGAACCCGTGTATGTAGACGTCCGCGCCCGAAGGCTCGAATGTGGAGCGCACCAGCGCCAGAGCATCGGCCATGCGCGAAACGCCGACTCCGCCCAACGAGGATGGCCCAGTGCCGCCGACCAGCTTCGGCGCGATGAAGACGTGATACTCGTCGATCGCGCCGGCGTCGAACGCCGAACCGAGCAACCCCGCGCCGCCTTCGATCAGCACATTCGTGAATCGCCGCGCGCCGAGGTCCGCGAGGACCGCGTCGAAGTTTGGTGTGCTCACCACCTCCGCGCCGTCGTCGGCCCACCCCGCGAGCGGGGCGGCGTTCGCGGTGTACACGATCACCGGCACGTCGCGCGCGGTCGCGCGCAACTGACACGCTTCGGGTAAGTTCCCCGATGCCGACACCACAATGCGCGCCGGCACGCGCGCGCCGGCGGGGCGCGCGGTCAGTAGCGGATCGTCAGCGAACACCGTGCCCGCGCCGACGAGGATCGCGTCCATGCGCCCGCGCAGTTCGTGAACGCGGCGGCGAGACTCTTCACCGCTGATCCACTTGGAATCGCCGATGTGCGTGGCGATCTTGCCGTCGAGCGTCATGGCCCACTTCGCGTGTACCCACGGCCGCCCGGTACGGAGCAGCTTCAGATACGGCGCGTTCAGCGCGACCGCGTCCGCTTCGCACACCCCGACCTGAACCTCAACGCCCGCGGCGCGCAGGATCGCCAGCCCGCCGCCGGCCACCTTCGGGAACGGGTCGGCCATCGCCACCCCGACACGCGCGATTCCCGCGCTCAGCACGGCGTCGGTACAAGGGGGCGTCTTCCCGTGGTGGCAGCACGGCTCCAGCGTCACGACGAGCGTGCCGCCGCGGGCGCGGTCGCCGGCCGCGGCGAGCGCGAACACCTCGGCGTGCGGGCCGCCGAACTTCTGGTGCCAGCCCTCACCCGCGAGCCGCCCGCCGGAATCGAGCACGACCGCCCCGACCATCGGGTTGGGTTCCACGAACCCGCGCCCGTTTTCTGCGAGCGCAAGTGCCTGCCTCATCCAGCGTTCGACGTCAGGAGGGTCGGGGAACCCGTGGGGGGTTCCCCTTACTAGAGTGGGCACAGTGGGAATCTCAACAGGTGTGGAAACTATTTTCGGTTTCCCGCGAACCTACAGCACGGAGCCGCGTCTATCTATCGTACACGGCCGATGGGTGTGTAACCCCGGAAGCCGAAACGACACAGCGCGGAACACAACGTACCCCCGATACAACCATGACACTCTGGCACGCGAGCACTGAACTTCGCCTAACGACGGCCGCCGCCGTTGTCGCGAAGACGGTCTATACCGCGGCCAGCCTTATGGGGTTGGGTCTTGGGATGGGTACGAAGCTGAGTGCGGAACGGGATACGAGCGGATAACCCCTGGCGAGCCAGCAATGGCAACCGCGCCGGCCGGGGGTACAAGCGACCCCCGGCCGGCTTCGTTTTTTGGTACGCCTCGTTCGACTTCTGGTGAGGTCGCCGGTCTTTCAAGCCGGCCAGGTCGGGTTCGATTCCCGCACGGGGTACTGGTTGGTGAATACAGGTGGTGAATGCGCCTGGGAGCGCACTCGGTCTCCAAAACCGACGGCTCGTCCTACGGGGTTCGATTCCTCAGCCACCTGCTGAGAGTAACTGCTTACGGTCCAGAAGCTCAGTTGGTAGAGCAGCCCGTTGTCAACGGGAAGGGTGCGGGTTCAACTCCCGTATGGACCGCTGGAAAGAACTGGAAGTGTGTCCGACGTTGGCTAGGGCCCTGCCTCTTAATCAGGGTAACGTGGGTTCGATTCCCACCGCTTCCACTGAACTCGCGACCTGTCGCAGCGAAGCGCTGCTTCACGGCCGCTCCAAGGGTTCGTATGCGTCCGTGGTGTAGCAGCAACACGCCACTCTTCCAAAGTGGTTTCGCGGGTGCAACTCCCGCCGGATGTACTTCGCAGTTTGTTGATAACCGAGCGCGCCCATGATGTAGCGGCTGCCTGTCGCCTTGCCATGGCGGATGTGTGGGTTCGACTCCCACTGGGCGCTCTGTCGATGTGGAAATGTAACGCCTCTGTGTTGTAACGGTAGCCTGCCGTCTTGGTATGACGGCCGCGTGGGTTCGACTCCCACCGGAGGCTCTGGTGATGATGGCACGGTACGCCAACAGGCAGAAGCGACCAAGCTCAAACCTTGGTGGGTGTGGGTTCGACTCCCACTCGTGCTACAGGGGAACTCGCGACCTGTCGCAGCGAAGCGCTGCTTCACGGCCGCTCCAGTAATAACTGCCTTCGGGCGCGCGGTGGGCCGCCAGTCCGCCTGTAAAGCGGACGCCTTCAACGGCAATGTGGGTTCGATTCCCACCCGGGGCACTCGGTGATATGGCCCGTTCGTCTAGCGGACAGGACGGCAGGTTCTCAACCTGTAAGCGGGGGTTCGATTCCCCCACGGGTCACTCGGTGTTGGTGTCGGAACTGGTGATGTAGACCAACGGCAGGAGTCGCCACGCTCAGAACGTGGACAGTGTGGGTTCAACTCCCACCGTCACCACTGCTGGATGAACGGATCAGTATTGCAGGCGGGCCGGCGCTCGGTCGGGTCTCATAAGCCTGAACTGCTGGGTTCAACTCCCAGGTCTGCAACTGGATGGAGACGTGTGCGGGCGGGCTGGTGCTCAACTGGGTCTCATAAGCCCGGTGTGTGAGGTTCGATCCCTCAGCTCCGCAACTCCACACCGCGGCGCGGTGTGCGTATGGCCCGGTGGTGGAACTAGTAGTCACGCCGGTCTCAGAAGCCGGTGCCGCGAGGCGTGAGGGTGCGAGTCCCTCCTGGGCCACTGTTTGATGTCGGTGAACATGACCGGGTAGGCCAACTGGTAGAGCCGGCAGGTCGAGAGCCTGTCACGTGTGGGTTCGACCCCCACCCCGGTCACTCTGGGATCGCGCGCGGACGCGAGCTGTGCCTTGCAAGCACGGCGTCAGGGTTCAACTCCCTGCGGTTCCACTGGATCTGGCGCGCGTTCGGGGATCGCGGGAGCGGGCCGAACAATTGTCCGGCCGACTGGGGTTCGCCTCGCCCCGCGGTCGAAGAGCGCGCGCCGGATCGTTCACGGAGCGAGAGCCGGATACGGGTGGCCGGGCCGGGTTGCTAACTCGGTAGCCCCTTCGGGGGCGTGAGGGTTCGAATCCCTCCTCCTCCGCTCCTGAAATGCGGAGTGCGGATTTCGGATTGGGGATTGGAAGACAGGGCTGCTTGTTTTCATTCCGTAATCCGAAGTCCGCACTCCGCAATCGACTGATCCCGTGGCCCAGCGGTTCAAGGTGCCTCCCTGACACGGAGGAGATCGGTGGTTCGACTCCACCCGGGATCACTGTTCGGAACGATGCGGCATGTGGTGTAACGGTCGCACGCGGCCCTGTGAAGGCCGAGGAGACGGGGTTCGACTCCCCCGCGCCGCCCTCTTCGTATTGCGGATTTCGGATTGCGGAGTGCAGATTGAAAGGCGGATGTCCGCTGGCCGGATTGCTGTCTTTCAATCCGCATTCCGCAATCCGAAATCCGCAATGCCCCGCCGGTGTGGCTCGACACAGAAAGGCACCGAGCTCGTACCTCGGTTGATGCGGGTGCGAATCCCGCCGCCGGCTCTTCGTTGTTCCCGTTCGTTCTCACCCTTCGGCCGCGCGAACGTCGTTCGCGCGGCCGCTCGCATTTGCGCGCCGGCAGTGGCACGCGCCCCGCGTGGTTCGTAAGATTGCCCTTCGCGAAATGCCCGCCGATACCGCAACTCGCGGTGCCAATCTGGTGACGAGATGACCGAGTTTTCAGTAGCCCGAAGGGTTGCCGAGTTGTTGGCGGCCGTGTCCGAACCGACCCGCCTGAAAGTGCTTTGGCAACTCGCCAAGGGCCCGATGTTCGTCGGCGCGCTCGCCAAAGCGGTCGGCGTGCGGATGGTGAACATGTCGCACCACCTGGGGGTGATGCGGTTGGCCGGGGTTCTGGACGACGAGAAAGACGGCCGCCGGGTCATTTACAAGATCAACCCCAAGATGTTCGAGCCGAGCACCACGCCGGACGTGCTCGGCACCCTGACCCTGGGCCAGTTCCGCATCACCCTCTGGACCAAGACCGCGCCGCCGCCGGTGCCGAGCGGCGGCAAGACCCGCCGCAAGGGCGGCAAGAAGTAACCGCCCCCTATGATGTCAGCATGGAAGCACCCGCCGCACCGCCGGACCGGTCGGCCCGACCGCTCTGGCGACAGGTACTCGCCCTCGCCCTGCCCGCGCTCGCCCAGCAGTACCTACACCTCGTCGTCTCGCTCTCGGACCAGTACCTCGCCGGCCGGTTCCCGCTGGCCGACCCGGAGCGCCGCGCGGTTTACCTGTCCGCACTCAACACCGCCGGCTACCTGTACTGGTTCGTGTCCAGCTACACGGTCATCGTCACCGTGGGCAGTACGGCGCTGGTCGCGCGGCTCGTGGGCGCGAACGACTGGAACATGGCGAACCGGGCGACCGGGCAGGGCGTTCTCCTCGCGATCATCTTCGGCACGGTCGGTGCGATCGGCGCGCTGGCCGGCTTGCCCGCCCTCATCGCGGCCCTGAAGCTGACCGGCGATTCCGGGCGCGTGTGCGTCGAGTTCCTCACCCCGCTGGCCGCGCTGCTCGCGTTCCAGATCACCGAGTCCGCGTGCGCCGCGTGTCTCGCCGGGGCCGGCGACACGAAGACCGGCCTCAAGGTGCTCGGCCTCGTCGCGGTGTTGAACGTGCCGCTGGCGTGGGGGCTGTGCTTCGGCGTCGGCCCATTTGAAGGGCTGGGGTTCCAGGGCATCGCGCTGGGCACCGGCCTCAGCCACGTCGTCGGCTGCGTCACGCTGCTCGTCATCCTGGCGCGCGGCAAGTCCGGGCTGAAGTTGCGGCTCGCGAACGTCGCCCCAGACTTCGTGCTGATCCGCCGGATGCTGTGGGTGAGCGTGCCGGCCGGGATCGACAGCCTCTCGGCCGCGTTCTGCCAGTTGTGGTTCCTGAGTCTGGTAAACAAGCTCGGCGACACGGCCGGGTCCGCGCACGGGATCGCGCTGCGGTGGGAGGCGCTGGGCTTCCTGTCCGGCGCGGCGTTCGGCACGGCGGCGATGACACTGGTGGGGCAGAACCTGGGCGCGCGGGACCCGGCCCGCGCGGCGCGGTGCGGGTGGACCGCGCTCGCCATCGGCGGTTCGGTCATGTGCGTCATGGGCGTGCTGTTCCTGCTGCTCGCGGAGCCGATGTTCCGCGTGTTCTGCCCCGATCCGCACCTGAAACCGGTGATCGACGCGGGCGTGCCGGCCCTGCGACTGATCGCGTGCGCGATGCCGGCACTGGCGTGCCAGATCATCTTCACCGCGGCCTTGCGCGGGGCCGGCGACTCGCGCGTTCCGGTGCTGTTCAGTTGGTTCGGGTTCCTCGGCGTGCGCATCCCGCTCGCGTATCTGCTGACCGCCCCGCAAGTGGACTTGGGGCCGCTGGGCGTGGTTCGCGGTTACGACATGGGCTTACTCGGCGCGTGGGTGGCGATGTGCGCCGACCTCTGGCTCCGCGGCACCTTCTTCGCGCTGCGCTTCGCCAGCGGCAAGTGGAAGAAGGTGGAGGTGTAGGTTTAGCGACGACCCCAGAGGGGTCGCAACGCTCAGGTGTCCATGACCTCGCCACTGCGGTCGAACCAGGCGTCGCTGCCGCCGAAGGCGAAGCGGTACTGTCCCTCTTCGAGCCAGCGCTCGACAGCCTCATCCAGTCCCGCGCGCTCCGCGCTGTTCGGTTGGTCGTAAGTGCCCGCCCACCAGTTGAACGGCGTCAGTCCGGAACCGTCCCCGAACTGAAACCGCTTCACCTTGATCGTCGCCGACTGGTAGCCGAGTTCTTCGAGCCATTTGTCGCGGACGCTCTCGCGGGTCTTGTCGCGCTGTTGGTAATTCGCGCCGACCGGGTGAACCACTTCGCGCCTCTCGATCCGGAGCAAGTTCCCGGCGTGATCGAAGACCGCGAGCCGCTGCTCGTGCTCGCCGGCTTGTAGAAAGAACTGCGTGAGATCGTTACCCCAGCCGGCGCGCAGGTAGTCGTCCTGGATCGTGTAGAGGCGCTCCGGTTCACGGTCGTGTGAGAACGTCACGCGGCGGCCGAAGTGGGTGCGGAGGCGGGCGCGGCCCACGTCCGTGAACGGGTTCGCGCCGAGCCGGAGCAGGTCGAGGCGCTGGAAGAACGGTTCGCCGCACAGCACCGGGATCGCGGTGTCGCGGAGGGCGTTGAACATCAGCCCCAACTCGCGCAGATGCGGCAGGTGCGACAGCTTCACCAGTTTCTTGAGAGCGTTCGTGTTCAGCCGGTTGCCGATCAGGTCGAGCGCGGTCAGGCGGTTGTCGGCCGGGATCAGTTGGACGCCGCTCGCGTCGCCGTTCAGCTTCCGCAGCCACAGCCGGCGGAGCGGGTGTGTGGCGAACAGGTCCGCCTCTTCGCCGTGCAACGCTTCGGGCGTGCTGGTGAAGCTCTCGACGAACCCCCGCGCCCATGCGAAGTCGAGATCGAACGTGTGGGTGACGGCGAGCCAGTCGTTCTCGTGCGCGTCGAGCAGTTGGCGGCAGCGGAACGCGACCTCCCGCCGGTCCGGGGAGTCGTCTTTGAGTTGTGCGAGTTCGACCTGCCCGCGGATGAAGGCCGCGCGGGCGGCAGTGCCGTGCTCGTCGAGCCAGTCCGCGTAAGCGAGGCGCGGCGTGTCCTCGTCGGGGTGCGCCGCGATCGCGCGCAGAAGTGCGTACTCGTCGCTCATGGGCGTCACGCGGCGATGGACTCGCGCGGGGCCGCGCGCGGGCGGTCGAGGTTGCGGCGCTCGCGCACCACATACGGGCGCTTCCCCTGGCTCTCGTAGTATACCCGCGTCAGCACCTCGCCCATCAGCCCCAGCGAGACGAACTGCACGCCGATCAGTCCGGCGACCGCGCCGAGCAGGAACAGCGGGTTCGCGGTCATGCCGGGGCCGGTGGTGTACTTCATCACGGCACTGGCGACCACGCCCAGCAAGCCGGCGAACATGCACACCAGCCCGACGCCGCCGAACAGGTGCATCGGCCGCGTCTGGAAGCTGCCCTGGAACTTCACCGTCATCAGGTCGAGCATCACGCGCACCGTGCGCGACAGGTTGTACTTCGACTTGCCCGCGGTCCGCGGGTGGTGGCGGATCGGCATCTGCGCGACCCGCGCGCCCTGCTGCATGATGAGCGCGGTGATGAACCGGTGCATCTCGCCGTACAGCACCATGCCGTCGAACACCTCGCGCCGCACGACCCGCAGCGCGCACCCGAAGTCCTTGAACGGCACGCCCAGCACCTTGCGAATGAGCCAGTTCGCCGTCAGGCTCGGCAGCTTGCGCAGCAGCAGTTTGTCCTTGCGCTTCTCGCGCTGGCCCAGAACCGCGTCGTAGCCCTCGTTGAGCTTGGCGACCATCAGCGGAATGTCGGTGGGGTCGTTCTGTAGGTCGCCGTCCATCGTGGCGATCACG
>SXHE01000821.1 GCA_005773755.1 Planctomycetia bacterium | reverse complement strand
GATGATGCGCTGCTCACTGGGCGGGTTGTCGAGCGGGACGCGCACGATGGCCGTGGCGTCGGCGCGCGGCATCGCGTCCATCACCACCTTCAGCATCTGGCGGAACAGCCCTTGCTCGCTGGTGACGGCGCGAATCGTGGCCGGCAACTGCTCCATCGCGCGCAGCGCCGCGCCGGGGTTGGCGAACGGAATCTCTTCGAGTTGCGCGCGGGTGCGCTCCTCCTGCCGCGGGGCGACGGTCATGTCGGCCGGGCTTTCCGGTTCCGGCTCGCCGTCGCTGTGCAGCGTGAAGCGCGTCTGCCCGATCCAGAATGACTCGCCCCGCCCCACGACGCACTTGCCGCCGGGCGCTTCGACCAGCTTTTTCTGCTTGTCGTCGAATACGAGCGTCTGGTTCGCCGGCGGCGTGGGGTACGCGGGCGGTGTCGGCGGCCGCGTCTGGACAGTCA
This sequence comes from Planctomycetia bacterium, assembly GCA_005773755.1. Classification (GTDB taxonomy): domain Bacteria; phylum Planctomycetota; class Planctomycetia; order Gemmatales; family Gemmataceae; genus Gemmata. The sequence continues at coordinate 5,302 of SXHE01000821.1, read as the reverse complement.
ACTTGTCCTTGCCCTGCTCCCAGAGCAGGATCGCCTGGAACCGGGAAATCTGGTCGTCTTCGGGAATGGCGACGTCCATTTTGCCCTCGTCCCGGCCGAGGTGCATGGGCTTGCCGGCCGCCAGGACGAACCGCCGTCCGTATTGCCGGGCCTGAATGGCTGACTTTTTGGGGTCGGCCTGAACCTCGGTGATCGCTTCAAGCTCGGCCATCGGCTGAAAACTCCGTCCGTGCGAGCGCGGTGCCCGGTCCACCCGCTATGTTACTTCCCGAAGGCTTCAGGTGAGAGACGAGAGTTCCCACTTTTCTGGCGGCGCTCGGAAACGCGCACAACAAGAGCGATTGCCCGTCTCGAACGCGCGAAGATTTCCAAACGCGATGACGCCGTTTCCGCCGGACGAGTCCGACCGTACCGTTGCGCGCGAGGACCGCGACGCGACGGGGTTCCACGCGCCCACCGGCGGCGCGGACCTGGACACGCCGAACGACCCGATCCCGGTGATAGACCCCGAACGGACGATGGCCCGTGCCGCCGGGCCGCGCGCGGCGACGAGCGCCGGTCTGTACGTGCCGGGGTTCGTTGTTACTGGCGAGATCGCGCGCGGCGGGATGGGCGTCGTGCTGGCCGCCATCGAGGTCGCATTGAACCGGGAGGTCGCCATCAAGATGCTGCTCCCGGGCGCGGTCGGGGCCGAGCGCGCGGCGCGGCGGTTCGTCGAGGAGGCCTGCATTACGGCCCGACTGTCGCACCCCGGCATCCCGCCCATTCATCAGGTCGGCGAACTGGCGGACGGCCGCCCGTATCTTGCGATGAAGCTGATTCGCGGGCGCACGCTCGCCACCATCCTGTCCGCTCGTGAGCAGCGCCCGTCGTCGCTTTCAGTGGACGAACTCGACCTGACCGCGCTCGAGTCGCCCGGCCTGCTACACGTCTTCGAGCAAATCTGCCACGCCGTCGGTTACGCGCACTCGCAGGGCTTCGTTCACCGCGACCTGAAGCCCGCGAACGTCATGGTCGGAAACTTCGGCGAAGTGCAGGTGATGGATTGGGGCATCGCCAAACAGGTCGGCACGAGCGACGAACCGTGTGCCTCCGCGGCTCGCAGCGGAGCGTCCGAGACCCAGTGCGGGCAGGCGATGGGCACGCCTCAGTACATGCCGCCGGAGCAGGCGCGGGGCGAGTGGGCGCGGGTCGGCGCGCGGGCCGACGTGTTCGCGCTCGGCGGGATACTCGCGGCGGTGCTGACCGGCAACCCCCCGTACACCGGGACGACGCCCTACGCGGTGTTGAAGCGCGCCGAAGCCGCGGACCTGGGCGAGTGCTTCGCGCGCCTGGACGCGAGCGGCACCGACCCCGAGCTGATCGCGCTCGCCAAGCGCTGTCTCGCGTCGGACCCCGACGCGCGCCCCGCGAACGGCGCGGAGATCGCGCGGCAGATCGCGGCGTTCCGGCTCGGAGTCGAGGCCCGGCTGGTCGCGGCCGAGGCCGAGCGCGCGACCGCTGCTGCACACATCGAACTGGCGCGCCGCCGCGCGACAGCGGAAGCGCTGAGCCGCCGCGCCGCCGACGCGCGGGCCGAAGACGCGGAGATGCGCGCCGCCGAAGCCGAGCAGTACGCGGCGAGCGTACTCGCGACCGCGAAGCGCCGCTCACGCGACCGGTGGGTGGTGTTCGCGGCGCTCGTCGGGCTGTTGGTGGTGCTGTCCGGCGTGTACGCGAACTACCGCGAGCACCAGGGCCGCCGCGCCACGATCCCGCCGTGCCAGGGCGCGTGCGAGTACGAGCCTCCGAAGCACGCCGCCGAGCACGAGGCGGTTGTGCCGTAGCTACCCGCGCTCACGGCGTTCACCCGTCGGCACGCAACTGCCGCTGCTTCCGGTACTCGCCGGGAGAGCTGCCCACTTCACGACGGAACACTTCGTACAACCGCTGAATGGTTCCGAACCCGACGTCTTGGGCGATGGCCGCAAGCCCGCGGTCGCTCTGCGCCAACTCCCGCTTCGCCCGTTCGATCCGTACCCGGCGGATCTCAGTGGCGATCGGGCGCTGGATCGCCTTCTGAAAGTAGTTCTGGAGCGTGCGCGTCTCGGTCCGCACCGCCCGGGCAACGTCGTCGGGGCCGATCGGTCGGTGTCCGTGCGCCGCTATGTATGCCAGGGCCGCTGCCACGGTGGGGTTCTCGACCGCGAAGAAGTCGGTCGACTCGCGGACGACCAACCCGAGCGGGGCGAGCCGGACCGGGTCCGCCGGGGCCGGCTCTCCACTCATCAGGCGGTCCAGCAGCCCGGCCGCCGCGTACCCGATGCGGTCGTAGCCGATCTCGATGCTGGTGAGCGACGGGCGGGGCTGCTCGCATAGCGTCTCCTCGTTCTTGCCGGCGACGATCGACACGTCCGCGGGCACCCGCCACCCGCGCCGCTGGGCCGCCTGCACCACCAGTCGGCCGTACGCCTCCTGCCCGACGTACACACCGACGGGCGGGTTCCACGCGGTCATCGCGCGGTCGATCAGCCGAACGGCACTCTTCCAGTGCGACAGGTCGCGATAGGGGTCTTGCGGGACGAACGCGGGCGCGCACCCGAATCCCGCTTCGCGCACCAGTCGCGCGAACTCGTCGACTTCCAACTCGTTGTCCGCGTTCTTGGGCGAGGTGAGCGTAGCGAACGCGCGGAACCCGCGGGCCAGCAGGTGCTCGGCCACGACGCGCCCGACCTCGGTCGAGTCGGGGAACACGCCCGGCAGCAGGTGCCGCACGGGCGCGCTCGGCCACACGTTCACGACCGGTACGCCCCGCGCGGCTGCGTGCCGCGCGAGCGGGCGGTTCGCCCGTGCGATGATCCCGTCGTAGCGGTCCGCGGCGCGCTGCTTTCGGCGCAGGGTGTCGTGCACGAACTCGTCGATGATCGTGACCCAACCCCGCTCCTCCGCGTACCGCTGGATGCCGGCGAAAACCTCGGCGTGGCGCTTGTAGGGCCACTGGAGGTCCAGCATCAGTGCGATGTGCCGCCGCGTGCGATTCATGAGGCGTTCCCGAAATCGTTACCATTTTTCCTAGGACCGTTAACCAGATGCATCAAGATAGTATCTCACCCCGTTGCCCGCGCCGCCCCCGACCTCGGCTCACGGACCTCGCGCAATGCGTACACCCTCCGGCGGTTCGTCCCAACGGTCGCCCGCGTCGGCCCTCTGGGCGGCGCTGGTACTCGCGGTCGGCACCGGCCCCGCGCGCGCCGGCGACGAGCCGGCGGCGTTCGCGGTGCCGACAGAGGTGCTGGCCGCGCTCGTTGCCCACTGCGCCGACTGCCACGGCGACCGCGGCAAGGGCAACGTCGACGTCACCACGTTGGACGCGCTCAAACCGAGCGACCGACTAGAGACGCTCAACAAAATCCAAGACCAGCTCTTCTACAAGATGATGCCCCCCCTGCGGGCGGCACAGCCGGGCGCGGACGAACTGCGCGTGCTGGCCGGTTGGGTGCGGGCCGAACTACGCGCGCACAAGGCGTCCAAACTCGATGACCGGTTACCGTACCCGGACGCGGGTAACTACGTCGACCACGCCGCCCTGTTCGACGGGTCGAACAAGGAGAAGGCGTACACCCCCGCCCGCCGCTGGCTCGTCAGCCCGCAGATCTTCGAGGAGCGGGTGCTGGACGTGTTCCAACTGGAGGGCCGCGAACGGGACCAGTTGCGGCGCTCCGGCTTCTATGGGGTCACCAACCCGTTCCTCCTGCCCGACCACGCCGGCGTGCGGTACTACGACCTCACCCGGCTCGACAGCGGCCACCTGTTGGTGATGCTCAACAACGCCGAGTGGATCGCCTCGAAGCAACTTCAGGCCGCGCGGGTGAAAGCCGGCGACCCGAAGGCCGCGCCCGCGGACCCGAAGGACAAGTGGGCACCGAAGACGACGCCCGCCGCGTTCGAAGCGATTGTGGCCAAGAAGGCCGCGCCGAGCGACGACGAACTGCGGGCCGCGGTGCGGACGCAGTTCGGCCTCGTGCTGCGGCGCGAGCCGACCGCGGCCGAACTCACGCAGTACCTCGATCTCGGTCGGGAGGCGGTAAAAATCGCCGGGAACGCCGAAGGGTTGCGGCTGGTGCTCAAGGCGGTGCTGTTGGAGTCGGAGTTCGTGTACCGCCTCGAGTTCGGTGCGGGCAAGCCGGACGAACACGGCCGCGTGCCGCTCGCGCCGCGCGAGGCGGCGTACACCATCGCCTACGCGCTGGGCGACCGCGGGCCGGACGCCCAATTGCTCAGGGCCGCCGAGAGCGGCAAACTGAACACGAAAGCGGACTACGAGCGGGAGGTGCTTCGGCTGTTGGCCGACCCGACGTACTTCGCCGGCCCGGTGGACAAGTCGCTCGGCTTCTACCAGCCGACGACCGCGACCCACCCGCGACTGGTCCGCTTCTTCCGCGAGTTCTTCGGCTACCCGCTGGCGGTGAAGGTGTTCAAGGACGGGAAGCGGGCGGACGGGTATTACGCGAACGCCGACCGCGGGAACACGCAGACGCCCGGCCGCCTGATCGACGAGGCCGACCGGGTGGTACTGTGGGCGATGGACCGCGACACCGCGGTGTTCGAGACGCTGCTGACCACCGACAAGTACTACGTGTATCACCCGCACGACAACAAGCAGGGGCCGGCGCAGATCGACAAGTGGAAGGCGGTGTACGACACGCTCAAAGACACCGACTGGAAGAAAGACCCCGAGAAGGTGGCCGCGGATCACGCCGACGTCATCAAGAAGTACATCGACCCGAAAGGGACCACCGGGAAGAGTAAGGCGAATCACGACAACAGCATCGTGCGGTTGATGACCCACTTCGATTACACGTTCGGGAAGGGGCGCACGCCCTTCACCATCCTGCCGTGGGCGCACGGCAACCAGTACTGGCATTCGCCCCTCTACAACCTGCCGTCGATGCCCGGCCAGGGGGGCAAGTACGGCGGCAACGACCAGCTCGACTACCACCCCGTGCAGCCGTTCGCCCTGCCCAACCGCAAGGGCCTCTTGACGCACCCGGCGTGGCTGGTGGCGTTCTCCGCGAACACCGCGTCGGACCCGATCCGCCGCGGGCGGTGGGTCCGCGAGAAGCTACTGGCGGGTGTGGTGCCGGACGTGCCCATCACCGTGGACGCGAAGGTGCCGGACGACCCGCACAAGTCGCTCCGCGAGCGCGTGAGCGCGGTCACGAAGGCGGCGGCGTGCGCCAAGTGCCACAGTCGCATGAACGACCTCGGCTACCCGCTCGAGCAGTTCGACGACTTCGGCCGGTTCCGCGCGGTCGAGCCGCTC
>SXHE01000820.1 GCA_005773755.1 Planctomycetia bacterium | reverse complement strand
GTGGCCCACTCTTACTTCACCGCCTCGACCTTCGCTTCCGCGGTGACCGGGCCGGTGGGTGTGGTGACGGTCGCCTTTAGTACGAGGGGCGCGTTGAACGGGCCGGCGTCGGGGGCGAACGTTAGCACCAGCTCCGCGTCGGACTTGTCCGCGGGGACAACCAGCTTCGTGGCGGTCACGCCCTTGATGTGTTCGGGCAGCACCAGCTCCACGGTCGCGGGTCCGGACAGATTCTTACTGCGGCTCACCTTCACGCTGACGCGCACTTCCCCCGCGGCGCGGATGCTCGTCTTCTCGGTGCTCAGGTCGAGCCGGCCCGGAGTGACCACCACGATCATCTGCTGGTTCTGTTCCTGCGAACTGAAGCTGACGGTGTGTTCGCGGCCGTCGGCGTCCTTCACCTTCGCGGTCGCCATGACGCACACGCGACAGGTGCGGCCCAGTTCCATCCACGGCGGCAGGAACGCCGGGTACGCGAATTCCGTTTCGCCGGGCTTGAGCGTGAGCACCGGCCCGGTGACGCCTTGCAGGTGCCGGGCCTGCTTGTCGGCGAGCTGAATCTGAATCGGACCGTCGAAGCCGCCGCGGTCGATCTTGTACTTGCGGTAGTACGTCTCGCCGCGCGGGGCGCTCGTCATCACATACTGATCGACGATCTTGAACGGCGTCGGGAACGCGACCGCGAGCCGCAGGTCGGGCGCGTCCTTGCTCGCCGCGCTGCTCAGGTACAGGTCGCGCGTGCCGGTGATGCCGATGCCGGCGATACGCACCGGCGCGGAACCGATGACCGCGTCCGCGCCCGCGACGAGCGTGAGGTCGGCGCTGTTCTGGTTCGCGGCGATGGCGACCGGCACCGCGGTCACGCCCTTCGGCAGGTTCTCGGCACACAGGATGACCGGGCCTTTGAACCCGCCCAGCCGTTCGGCCGTCACCTTCACCTTGAAGTTGCCGCCGCGTGCGACCGTGTACGCGTCCGTCAGGACCGTGAGCCGCACGCCGGGTTCGGCCTTCTCCGCGCCGTCGAGGACGCGCAAACGGTACACGAAGTTCGGCCCGACGGGGCGGCGGAACTTCTCGCTCACGGCGACCGTGTACACGCCGTCCGCGGGCGCGGTGAAGCTCAGCGGCGCGGGGTCCGCGGTCTCGCTCGCTTCGGCCTTCGCCACGTCCTTGCCACCTGCGTCGGTCACGCGCACGACGGCGCACAGCGGCGACTCGTGGCGCTTCGCCTGCAGGTCGAAGGTGTACGCCGCGCCCTTCTTGAGCGCGAGCTTCCACTCGTTCACCGCGCCGGGCGTTTGGACGAAGCCGTTGAGAGCGATGGGCGCGTCGAACGGGCCGGGCGCGGTGCCGGTGATCTCCTTCAGGCCGTCCGGCTTCACCTTGATCGGGAAGTAATAGTCCGGCACATGCGCGGCCGTGACCGTGAGCCGGTACACGAACGCTTGCCCGCCGAGCGTGTTCGCGTCCGTGACGCGCACACGCAGTTTGCCGCTGGCGCTGGGGGTTAACTTCACGCTGCCGTCCGTGCCGACGCACGCGTACTTCATCTGCTCCGCGACCACGTTGCCTTTCGCGTCGATGATGTCGAGCTTCGGCACGAGCGGCGAGTTGAGCGAAGTGCAGTGAACGAACGCGGTGTACGTCTTGCCGGCTTCGGCGTCGAACTCCCAGATGTCGATGTCTTCGCGCGGGAAGATGCGGCCGTTGGCGACGACTGGGAGCGTGATCGGCTTCGGCAGCGGGTCGCCGTCGATCTCCTTTTCGACCACTTCAGGCAGGTCGCCGACGACGAACACCGGCCCGCCGGCCCCGCCCTGCGACGTGAAGACGCGCACGCGCCGCGCGCCGAGGGCCGCGTCCTTCGCGAGCGCAACCTTGCCGAGCGCGTCCGCGGGGTAGTCTTCCTGGCGCTGCGATTCGGGCAGCGGCAGCACCGGCCCCTCGAACCAGACGCGCTTGGCAGGCACGAGGTGCGGCGATGCCGTCACACCGGGGCCAGTCACCTCGAACGCCGGCTTGTCGTGGAGGAACAACCCCCCGACGCGCACCTCAACCGACGTGCCGCGCTGCGCCCCCGCCGGGAAGACGTAAGCCGCCGTGGGCGGGTTGGCCGAGACGGGACTAGCCACAGAGACACAGAGGCACAGAGAAGACAAGCCAGAAAAGAGGCGGTGATTCTGGGGCATAGTACATCTCTTTCGGCCTTTTTGCTGATGCGGTGGCAACAACCGTTCGTTATTCAGAGAGCATTTGACCGAGGCCAGCCAATCCAGAGGCAATAGCTGCTGTCTGCCGTTGAGCCTTGGCGTCTTTAATAATTGCTTGAATCAAGTCCTCAGTAAGGTTGTGGAGGCGGTTCACGGCTTTCCGCACCTCCATCAATCCCTCTTCAAGATTACCGGCCGCAGGTGTTGCGGTAACAATGTGTCCACACTTCGAGCAGAAAACGAGGTAAAGACAATTGCCAGTCTTGAAGCGGATCCGTTCTTCGATCTCCTGACACGCTTTCTCGTAGGCTTGCTGCGCGGCCTTTTGCGATTTCTCTATCCATAGTTGCAATTCGGCTCGCTCCGTAGCTGCGCGCTCTGCCACCCAGTTCTTGGGGGGGCCACTGCTCTTCGCTTGGGGAGAGTATTTGCTTCGCGCGCACTTCAATTAATCCACGAGAGCTAGCAGCCTGTACAGCGATCTCAGCACGCGCCTGCTCCATCGCCGTTGCTGCCGCTACATACTCTGCATCCATTTTCTCGACCAAAGAGTCAGGACCGACAATCTGCTTGAACGTAATCGTGTCGGATTGTCACGCAGGACATCGTGGGGAGGCTTTTGTCCTACTGATCGGTGCATCAATCACACTCTCGTCGACAATAGCAGCAGGCACGAGCGTAATCTCATCCTCGGCCGTCTCGGATGCAGGTACAGTAATTGGCGTCTTGCAAGCGCAACAGGTGCTCCTCTTTCCGGCCTTATCATCGGAGACTTCGTAACGCTGCGAACATGATGGGCACGCGAATCGAATCACGTTGTTATTCCTCCCAACAGCCATACTGCGCGTGCAGCTTGTGGGTCGCGCTCTGTTCTGACTTCTCCCCAATGCTTTGGTGGGAGAGAGGTCGCCGGCCGCTTTGGGCCGGCGGGTGAGTGGGCTTCTCTTCCTCACACCAGTTCGCTAATCAGTTTGCCGTTGTTGACGAGCGCGGCGGGGCGGCCGTCGGGGGTGTGGACCTCGTCCTTCGGGTCGATGCCCATGAGCGCGTACATCGTCGCGAACAGGTCTTCCGGGCCGTAGGGGTCGCTCGCGGGCTTCTCCGCGCGGGCGTCGGTTTTGCCGACCACGACACCGGGCTTGATCCCGCCGCCGCCGAGCAGCACCGTGAACGCCGGGCCCCAGTGGTCGCGGCCCGCGTTCTTGTTGATCCGCGGCGTGCGGCCGAACTCGCCCGTCACCACGACCAGCGTACTGTCGAGCATCCCGCGGTCCGACAGGTCGCGGAACAGCGTGCTGATCGCGGTGTCGTACATCGGCAGCAGGCTGTCCTTCAACACCGCGAAGTTGCCGTCGTGCGTGTCCCAGTTGCTGTGGTCGATGGTGACGCACCGGACGCCGGCTTCGACCAAGCGGCGGGCCATCAGGCACGACTGACCGAGCGAGTGCCGGCCGTACTCGTCGCGCAGCTTGTCGGCCTCCGCGTGGATGTTGAACGCGGTCTTGGCTTGCTGACTCGTCATCAGGTCGAAGGCCTTGTCGCGGAACGCGCCGATCGCGCCGGCCTGGGCATTGGCCTTCTGCTCGGCGCTCTTGTGGAACCGGTCCACCTGTTCGAGCAGTTTCTTGCGGTCGTCCAGCCGGTCGCTGGCAATCGCGGGCGGCGGCACGAGGTCGGGGACGCTGAAGTTCGGCGCGCTGGGGTCGGCGTCGATCACGAACGCGGCGTGGCTCGAACCGAGGTACGCCGGCCCGCCGCTGGGGTGCAACTTCGGGAGTGCGACGTAAGCGGGCACGGACCCCTTCGGCCCCAGCTTCTTCGACACCACCGAGCCGACGCACGGGCGCTGGTTGTTCGGCGACAGACTCGGATTGAACCCGGCCGTGGGGAAGTAGCCCGTCAGGATGTAGTGATCCGCGGGGCCGTGGTCGGAGTTGTGGTGCCGGAACGACCGCACCAGCGAGAACTTGTCCACCTGCGCGTTGACCTTCGGCAACAGGTCGCAGATGAGCAGGCCCGGAATCTTGGTCTTCGCGGGGTTGAAGTCGCCGCGGAACTCGGCCGGCGCGTCGGGCTTCAGGTCGAACGTGTCGAGGTGGCTCTGACCCCCGTGCAGGAACACGAAGATCAGCGACACATCCTTCTTCGGCTTCGCCTTGTCGCTGGCGCGCAGCAGGTGCGGCAGTGTGAGCGACGCACCGAAGAGGGACGCGGTGCCGACGCGAATGGCGTCGCGCCGCGAGAGTCCGTCGCAGAAAGCGGGCATAAGGTGCCTCAGTGTGGTCCGCTCGCTCCGCGAGCGGTCGGCTACGCGAGCGTTGAACGAACACGGTACTTGTCAAAGCTCAACCACGGGTGTCACACCGCTCGCGGAGCGACCGGACCACCCTAAAACAGCCCCAGCACCGGCTTGCCGTCGCACAGGCGGTACGGGCGGTTCTCGCGGTCGGGGATCATCGCGGCCGGGTCGACGCCCATCGCGTGATAGATGGTCGCGAGGAAGTCTTCCGGCGAAACCGGGCTGTCGGTGGGGTACGCGGCGATCTTGTCCGTCTTGCCGTACACCTGCCCGCCGCGCACGCCGCCGCCGGCGAACAGCGCGCTCTGCGCCGCGCCCCAGTGGTCGCGGCCCTGGTCCTTGTTGATCTTGGGCGTGCGGCCGAACTCGCCGGCCACCGCGACGAGCGTGCGCTCCAGCATCCCGCGGGTGCGCAGGTCGTCGAGCAGCGCGGCGAGCGCGCGGTCGAGCGGCGGCAGGCAGTACTTCTCCTTGAGCATCGCGTAGCCGGTGATGCCGCCCAGCCCTCCGGTGCCGCCGTGGTTGTCCCACACGTTCGCGACCCCGCCGTTGGGCATGATGTACAGCCAGATCACCGAGACGACTTTGACCCCGCGCTCGACCAACCGGCGGGCCAGCAGGAAGCTCTCGCCGTACTCGTTGCGGCCGTAGTGGTCGCGCAACTTGGACGGCTCCTTCTCCACCGCGAACGCCTCGCGCACGGTCGGCGTGGCGATCATCTTCATGGCCTGACCGCGGAAGCCGTCGAGGTCGGTGCCGCCGGTCCTCTGCAAGTGGGCGTCCTGCTTCTGGAGCTGCTTGAGCAGGCCCTCGCGCGCGACCAGCCGGGTTTCGTTCACGTCCGGCGGGAGCACGTCCGGGTGCGCCGCGGGCTCGTTCGACTTGTTCGCCGCGAGCTTCTCGAGCGGGTCGTACTTCGGGCCGAGGAACCCGGCGTAGGTGCCCGCGTAGGTCACCCCGTCGTGCCCGACCGGGCGCGGGATCGTCACGTTCGGCGGCACCGCGCTCGGCGGGCTGAAGTACGAAATCGCGCTGGCGAAGTTCGGCGGGTGGTTGCGCTTCCGTGGGTTGCGCGGCGACACCAGCGTCGGGTCCTTGTGACCCGTCATCATGTGGTACACGCTCGGCTCGTGGTTGTTGTCGCGGTGCGACAGCGACCGCACCACGGCGACCTTGTCGGTGTGCCGCGCGAACAGCGGCATCTGGTCGCACACCTGAATACCGGGCACGACGCTGTTGATCGGTTGGAACTGCGAGCGGATGCCCTCCGGCGCGTCGGGCTTCATGTCCCACATGTCCTGCTGCGGCGGCCCGCCCCACAGGAAGATGAAGATGCACGAATCGGCCGACGCCGCACGCGCCGGTTGGTTCGCGCGCGCTTCGAGCAAGGTGGGCAGCGCGAGCGCGCCGCCCCCCAGTTGCCCCAGGCGGATCATGGCGTCACGGCGGTGGAGCATGGGAGAAGCTCCGAAGATTGGCCCGCTGAGTACGCAGAGCAGACGCAGATGAAATCCGGATCAGGCAGAAGGCCGTGTTTTGAAACCCAGACTTTGTTCTTATCTGGATT
>SXHE01000819.1 GCA_005773755.1 Planctomycetia bacterium | reverse complement strand
GCTGGTGACCGCGCTGAACCGGCACATCGGGTACGACGCGGCGGCGAAGATCGCCAAGACCGCGCACCACAACGGCACGACGCTCCGCGAGGAGGCGGTCAAACTGGCCCCGGCCATACTCAAGGGCGGCAAGCCGACGGACGAAGTGCTGACCGCGGAGAAGTTCGATCAGATCGTGCGGCCCGAGAAGATGACCGGACCGGGCACGGATTGAAGACGCATCACGGGGCGCGGACGGGCCGCGCTCCGTGGCCGCGGCGAACTACTTGTTCAGGACGACCCTGTCGGCTTGGGTCTCGCGCATCTCCTTGGTCTTCAGCAGCCAGTACACACTGAACGTCCAAATCGCAGCCGCCTAGACGGCGAAGATGATCCACTGCTTCTGAGGTGTCAAATGGCCCTGAAACCGTCGGGCCAGGAAGAACGCCGCGACCGGGGCTACGATCATGCACACCCCCAAGAACTTGTAGGTGAGACTGTAGAACCGGTAGCGCGCGGAACTGCGTACGAGGTCGAGGGTGTCCGAGGCGCGGAAGATGCAGACGTAGGCGATGGAAAACAAGAACAGGACCGAGAGCGCGTTGTGGATTTTGTGCGCGGTGGATCGCGCCTGTGGCTCATCGCCCTGTGCGTCCATCGGCACGAGTGCAATGAGAATTGCCGCGAGTCCCGTCACGTTCAGGGCGATGTTCTCCTGCCCGCTGAACCATTTGTACAGGTAGAGGAACGAGCCGATCGCGAAGAGCACCCCGACAAAGATGTTGCGCATCGGGGTGTGGTAGTAGCAACAGAACGACCCCTGAACGGGGTGCCCCGATGCCATTCCCCCGAACAGGAGGACGAGCGGGAACGCCAGCGCGAGAAGCCCCAAACCGAACCGCAAGTTGGTGTAGGTGAGGAAGACGTGCTCGCGCATTCCGGGGCGATGTGATCCCATGGCGATGTGCTCAACACAACTGGGGGTGAACACCGAAATGTGCTTCGGTGGTGGTACGGCAAGGTCGTTGTAGCACCGGACTGTGGTCGAACAAGTCGCCCCGTGCGGCGGGCCACCAACGTCGGCCCCCACTCCTCAGTGCCACACAGGAAGACAGATGCTCTGGCAGTCTGCGTTCGGGTCCGTACCGCGCGATGCCGCGATACCAGCATTGGCAGAAGAAGGGCGCTACGTATTCTGAGTATTACCACTAACCGCGAAGCCGCAATCCGCACCGAAGTCTTTCTGTATCTGTCCGCCCGACGCGGCCGGGTTGTGTGAATCTGTCCATGGACTCAACATCCCCTAGCCTCCTTCAGCGACTTGCAACTGGAACCGACGCCCCCGCGTGGGATCGGTTCGTCGAACTGTACACGCCGTTGCTCCTGCGCTGGTGTGCCCGCCTCGGTGTGTCCGAACCCGATGCCGCGGACTTCGTTCAGGACGTGTTCGTCGTCGCGGTCCAGCAGCTCCCGCAGTTCCGCTACGACGCCGCGCAGAGCTTCCGCGCGTGGCTCAAAACGGTGCTGCTGAACGGGTGGCGCAAACACCAGCGCCGGCGCGCGCGGGGCCCGGCGATCGGGGGCGACCCAGACCTCGTGCCCGACACCGACCCCGGCATCCTTGTGGACGAGGCCGAGCACCGCGACCACCTGTTGCGCCGCGCGCTGGAGATCGCCCGCACCGACTTCGAGCCGGAGACGTGGGCGGCGTGTTGGGAGTTCCTCGTCAACGACCGACCGGCCGCGGACGTGGCCGCCGAACTGGGCGTCACAGTGAACGCCGTCTACCTCGCCAAGTCGCGCGTTCTGCGGCACCTGCGCACCGAACTCGCCGGGCTGATCGACTGAAACGAGAGCGTACCGAATGGTACGCAGAGGCAGTGAACATCGCGGCGCGTTGGTGAGGCCGGCGCGCCTGAGCGATGCTCCTCGTGCCACTCGCGCGGGGGCGCGAATTGGTAGTTTGCAAAAACTGTTGCACAAATCCTCAGTACCCGCGTTCGCGCCAGTGGGCGAAGTGGCCGTGCGCAAAATCCTTGCACAAAAGTCCTCTCCTTCCCTGGGCCGGCGCGCGGCCCGGTTGACCCTTCTTGAAGGGTTGTGGTTCGAGTGCAGGCGCGGTTCGGTGTGGGCGGGAGTCTCGGCGCGGACCTTCGCCGTTGCGCGATACTCGACGCGCCACCTCCGACCGAGTCGTGTCTCGTTCTTCTGTAGCCGGCCTCACTGAGGCCGGAACTACACGCGCCGTGCAGCACCGGGGTCACAGCCCCCGGCTACAGTCCGAAGCGGACACGATCCGATCCTCCTCGCCGACCGAACCGGTTAGGTTCTCCGACTGCGGGGCGGCGCGCCGTCGCGCCAGAACTGGACACCTATTCAATACTATACAAGATACCATATCTAGTCAAGGGGAGAAAAGCGCCCGCGCCGCTACGATTCGCCGAGATTTGGAACGCGCCGAACATTTCTTCTTTTTTCGCGACAGGTTTTCGCCCCGCCGGGATACTCAGTGCGAGTCCGGGGCCGATGCCGACCGCGAGCACCCAATGTACGCCGACACCCCATGCCCGCCGGCCGACGTCTTGCAGCGGTTGCTGCTCGGCACGACCGACGCGAGTACGGCGGGGAACCTGGAGCGACACGTCGCGGGGTGCCCGGAGTGCGCGCGGCGGGCCGGGGTAACGCCCGCCGTCGATGCGCTCGTGCAGACACTGCAGCGGATCGCGGCGCAACCGTCGGACCCGGTCTCGCCGACCGCGACCACGCTGGTCCGGGTGTTTCGCCAGCTCCGCGTTTCGGGGACCGGGGGCACGCGCTCGTGGTCGGGGCCGGACCCGCTCGACGCGCGGTCGAGCACGCCGGAGCTGCCGGGGACCGTCGGCCGGTTCGGGCCGTTCGTGATCCACGAGCGGCTCGGGGCCGGGGGCATGGGCGTCGTGTACCGGGCACACGCCCCGCGGCTGCGGCGCGAGGTCGCGGTGAAAGTGCTCCGCCGCGCGGCCGGCGCGGGGAGCGGGGCCGAAGAGCGGCTGCTGGCCGAGGCGCGGGCGGCGGCGGCCGTCGAGCACGACAACATCGTCGCCGTGTACGCGGTCGAGGTTCACGAGGACACGCCGTGCATCGTGATGCCGCTGCTGAAGGGCGAGACGCTCGCCGCGCGGCTCCGCCGGGACGACGTGCCGCTGTCGGGCGCTGAGGTCGCGCGGCTCGGCCGACAGGTCGCGGCGGCGCTGGCCGCGGCCCACGCCCGCGGGCTGGTTCACCGCGACGTGAAGCCGGGCACCGTGTGGCTCGAAGCGCCCGACGACCGCGCGAAGCTGCTCGACTTCGGGCTGGCGCTGTACGGCACCGACGAGTACGGCCTGTTCGCCGGGACGCCGGGATACATGGCCCCGGAGCAGATCCGCGGCACGGCGCTCGACGCCCGCGCCGACCTGTTCGCCCTGGGCTGCGTCCTGTACCTCGCGGCGACGCGGACCCCGCCGTTCGGGGCCGACGACGCGACCACGGTACTGGTGCGAACGGTCACGCGGAACCCGGCCCCGACGGGCACCGCGAACCCGCGGACCCCCGACCGGCTCGCCCGGCTCATCGACCGGCTGCTCGAAAAGGAACCGGCCGACCGACCGCAATCGGCCGCGGATGTGGTCGCCGAGTTGGACGCGCTGACCGCGGAAGCGGGCGCGCGGCGGAAGCGGATCACCCGGCGGCGGTGGCTGGCCGGGGTCGCGGTGGCCGGGGTCGGCGGGGCGCTGGCGGTGTGGTTCG
The DNA here is from genome assembly GCA_005773755.1 of Planctomycetia bacterium. Lineage (GTDB taxonomy): Bacteria > Planctomycetota > Planctomycetia > Gemmatales > Gemmataceae > Gemmata. The sequence goes on along the minus strand of SXHE01000819.1, from coordinate 2,048 downwards.
CGCGCCCGCCACAGTTGGATGCGGTCGCGCCGGCAGAAGAACCGCCGGTGCGCGTCGAGGTCGCGGCCGACGCGGAGGTGGGGAAGGTCGTGTTCGCCCGCGACGGCTCCGAGACCCCGTTCGACACAACGAGTGACACCGCCCTGTCACTCCCGCCGGGCGAGTATCGCCTGCGCCCGGCGGTCGAGGTCCGCGGCCGCGTCCTGGTACCGGCCGTGCTGACGGCGCGGGCCGGCGCGCCGCCGGTGAAGCTGGCCCTGGTCGGCGAGGTTGGCCGCACGCAGGCGCACTCGCGGGCCGTGACCGGCGTCGCCGCGGTCACACGAAAAGACGGCTTCACCGTGTTGTCGAGTTCGCTGGATCGGTCGCTCGGCGCGTGGACGCCGGGCGAGCGCGGGGATCCGCGGAACGTGGCGCTGAACGGCGAAGCCCTGTGCCTCGCCGCGACGCCCGACGGCGCGACCGTGGCGACCGCCGGCGGCGACAGACGCAACGCCGACCAGCCGGGCATTGAGTTGTGGGACGGGCGCACGCTGAAGCCGCTCGCCAAGCCGCTTGAGGGGCACAAGGGGTTCGTGTGGGCGCTCGCGCTGTCGGCCGACGGGAAGGTTCTGTTGTCGGCCGCGAGGGGCGACGTGCGGTTGTGGGACGTTGCAAAACGTGAGTCCCGCGCGCTCGACCACGACGACGCGAAGGTCGTCGCCGCCGCCCTCGACGCGACCGGCAAATGGGCGCTCACGGGCGACGACGCGGGGTTCGTGTACCTCTGGGAGCGGGACGTGGCCGGCGTGCGGCTCGTCAAGAAACTGATCGCCATCGAACCGGGTCCGGTGTGCGCGGTGCGCGCGGTCGCGTTCACCCCGACCGGCTTCGTGACCGCCGGCGACGACGGCACCATCCGCGTCTGGAACCGCACAACGTACAAGGCCCGCGGGCTGCCCGCGCAAGATAAGGCGATCCGCGCTCTCGCCGTCTCGAAGGACGGGGCGCGGCTCCTCTCCGGTGGAGAGGACCGCACCGTGAAGCTGTGGGCGCTGGCCGCAGGGAAGCTGGTGTACTCGTTCACCGGGCACACCGACGCGGTCGCCGCGGTCGCCTTCACCCCGGACGGGCGCGGGGCCGTGAGTGGGGGCGGTAGCGCCGACCGAACCGTCCGCCTGTGGCGGCTCCCGTTCGACTGATCCCGAACACGCGATTCCTATCGCAGCGCAGACACCGCCGCCGGACGTTCCGGCGCGTGGCCGTGGAAGGTGTTTCCTTTTTTTCGAGGAGTATGTGATGAAACTGTTGCGCGTTATGCTGGTGTGCGCCGTGTCGTTCGCGCTGGTCGCGGGCACGCGGGCCGCGGAGCCGACGAAGGACGACGCGGCGAAGGCCGAGATCCGCGGGGCGGCCGTGACCGACATCGCCTTCGCGGGCGAACTGGCCGCGTTTGGCCGCGACGCCAAGTCGCCGGAATCGCTGGTCATCGCCGGCGGGATGCTGGTCCGGGCGAACAAAACGTTCGGCGGCAAGCTCGACGCGCTCGGCGCGCAGCCAACCGACGAGAAGGGCGCGCCCGTGAAGGCCGAGTCGGTCAAGGCGGTCCCGCTCGACAAGCAGGCGGAGGCGCTGTTCGACGAGGTCCGCGCGATGGTGGCGACCGACAAGGCCCGCACCGCGTCGCTGGAGGCGCTGATCGGCAACGCCAAGAAGTTCGAGAGCGGCGGCTCGTCCGAGACGCGCCCGGCCGTGGGCGGGCCGAAGAGCGACTCGCGTACCCTGCAACCCGGCGAGACGCACACCTACACGGTCACGTTCTTCGGCGGTCAGCACGCCTCGGTCTCGATGACCAGCAGCGGCCCGGCCCGCATTCAGATGGACATCGTCAACGTGGCCGGCGGCAGCGTGTTCAGCACCCGTGCGGTCCACGCGAACCACGGCTGGACCCCGCCCCGCGACAAGGACGGCACCCGCCGGTTCACCATCACGCTGCGGAACGAAGGGAAGAAGCCGACCAACTACACCATCACCACCAACTGACGTCGACACGGGCCGCGCGCGGAGCG
>SXHE01000818.1 GCA_005773755.1 Planctomycetia bacterium | reverse complement strand
TCGACGTCGAGCAGGTCGTCGGTCACTTGAAACAGCAGCCCGAAGGCCGCGGCGTAAGCATCGGCCGCGGCCAGCGCCTTCGGGTCGGCACCCGTCGGGGGCTCGCCCTGCGCCGCGGTCAGCCGACGTGCCACAAGAAGCACGGCGAGGCGCTGGCGATCCTGGCCGGTGACGCGCTGCTGACGGCCGCGTTCGAGGTGCTCGCCACCGGTTACGCGCCCCGCACCGCTGCGGTTAGTTGCCTGGAGCTGGCACGGGGGGCCGGCGCGGTGGGCATGGTCGGCGGGCAGGTGCTGGATTTGGCGGCGGAAGGGCGAATCGAACTGAGCGGGGGGCGTCAGCCCCCTGTGGGTTCACAAACACAGGGGGCTGACGCCCCCCGCTCAGGAATCGCCGCGCTCGAAGACATCCACGCCCGCAAGACGGGCGCGCTGTTTCGCTCGTCGCTGCGGCTGGGCGTGTTCGCGGCGCAGGGCGAGCGCCCGACGGGTGCCGACCCGAAGGCGCTGGCCGCGGCCGATGCTTACGCCGCGGCCTTCGGGCTGCTGTTTCAAGTGACCGACGACCTGCTCGACGTCGAAAGCACGGCCGACAAGACCGGCAAGCGGGTGGGCAAAGACGCCGCCCGCGGCAAGCTGACCTACCCCGGTCTCCTCGGAGTCGAGGAGAGCCGGCGCAAGGCGGCCGAACTGGGCCAACACGCGGTAGCCGCCGCCGAACAACTCGGCAGCGGCTTGCTCGCGGACCTGGCCCGGTATGTGGTGGAGAGGGATCGCTAGGCGAACCCGGCCCGCAAGGGCCGGGGTGGAGCACCAGACATGACGACCAAGCACCTGCCGCAGATCAAGTCCCCGGCCGACCTGCACAAGCTCTCGGACGAGCAGTTGCAGGAGCTGACCCACGAGATCCGCGACGAGCTGATCCGCGTGCTCACCACCCGGCCGGCGCACTTCGCCAGCAACCTGGGCGTCGTCGAGCTGACGCTCGCGCTGCACCTCACGTTCGACTTCTCGAAGGACAAGGACCGGCTCATCTGGGACACGGGCCACCAGATCTACCCGCAGAAGCTCATCACCGGGCGGTACGACCGGTTCCACACGATCCGCACGAAGGGCGGGCTGATGGGGTTCCCGCACCCCGGTGAGAGCGAGTACGACCTGTTCATGACCGGGCACGCCGGGTGCAGCGTCAGCACCATCTCCGGGCTGAAATCCGGCGACGACCTGATGGGCCGCACGAACAACCACGCGGTCGCGGTGATCGGCGACGGCGCGTTCCCGTCCGGCGTCGTGTTCGAGGCCCTCAACAACATCGGCGGCATGGGCCAGAACGCGCTGGTCATCCTGAACGACAACAAGATGAGCATCTGCCCGCGCACCGGCGGGCTGGGCAAGTACTTCGACCAGTGCCGCATGACCGGCCTGTATCAGGGCGGCAAGCGGAGGCTGAACCAGATTCTGGCCGCGATCCCGCTGATCGGCGGCATGGCCCACTCCGCGCTCGAGCAGTTCCGCGACGGCCTCAAGGCGTTCTTCAAGGACGGGATGCTGTTCGAGGAACTGGGCTTCCGCTACTTCGGCCCGGTGGACGGCCACGACCTGCCAAAGCTGCGAAAGATTCTGAAAGACTTGAAGGATCAGAAGGGGCCGATCCTACTGCACGTGCTCACGAACAAGGGGCACGGCGTCCCGCAGGCAGCGGAAGACCCGGTGACGTACCACACGCCGCCGGTGTTCGAGCAGATCGGCCCGGACCGCGCCATCGTGTCGCTGAAGAAGGGCGGCGCGAAGGCGTACACCGACGCAATCAGCTTCGCGCTGCATCAGGCGATGCAGGACGACCCGAAGGTGACCGTGATGACGGCCGCCATGTGTCAGGGCAACAAACTCGAACAGGTGCGCGAGGACTTCCCCGACCGGTTCTTCGACGTGGGCATCTGCGAGGCGCACGCGGTCACGTTCGCCGCGGGGCAGGCCAAAGCCGGCCTCACCCCGGTCGTGGACATCTACAGCACGTTCCTGCAGCGCAGCTTCGACCACATCTTCCAGGAGGTGTGCCTCCAGAACCTGCACGTCGTGTTCTGCATGGACCGCGCCGGCCTCACCGGGCCGGAAGGCCCGACGCACCACGGCATGTTCGACATCCCGTACATGCGCATCTTCCCGAACATGGTGAGCATGGCCCCCGGTGACGAAGCCGACCTGCAACCGATGTTGAAGTTCGCGCTCAAGCACACCGGCCCGATCTCGATGCGCTACCCGAAGACGAACCTCGAAAAGGTCGAGCGCACCGAAGAGGCGACGCCTATCGAGATGGGCAAGGCGGAAGTGATCGAGTGGGGCGAGGACGGGTGTTTCGTCGCGTACGGCACGCTGCTCTCGAACTGCGTGGCCGCCGCGAAGAAGCTGAAGGCCGAGGGCATCCACATGGGCGTCGTCAACGCCCGCTTTGTAAAGCCGCTCGACAGGGACACGATCTTCCGCGCGATCGAAACGCTGCCGCTGGTCGTGACCGTCGAGGAGGGGACCATCGAGGGCGGGTTCGGCTCGGCGGTGCTGGAAGCCGCGAACGCGGCCGGCGTCGACGCGCGGAACGTGATCCGCCGCGGCGTGCCGGACAAGTTCATCGAGCACGGCGACCGCAACGAACTGCTCGCCGACATCGGCCTGAGCGCCGACGCGCTGGTCGCCCTGGTGCGCGAGCAACGCGCGGCGACGGTGTCGTAGGGGTCTACAGCCGCTCTCGGCGCGGCTTATTCCGCTTCTTCCGCGTGATCGACTGCTTGCGCACCCACTTGATGAACGCGACCAGTTCCGGCGCGACCCGCAGTTCCGCGACGGTCGCGAAGACCCCCGCGAGCGTGCCGTTGGTGTAGGTCGCGTGAATCATGCCGTGGCACTGCGAGCAGATCAGCGCCACGTCTGCGCTGGTGCCGCCCTTCGACTTCGGCAAGCAGTGGTGTTTCGTCAACCATTCGGCCGACGGGAACCCGCGACCGCACAGGCCGCAGGGCGTGGGTTTCAGTTCGTTCATCTCAGACTCTGACCTCTCCGAATGATGGACGCGGCGCGCGCCGCCGGGTATCCTCGCTCCACCGACCAACTGTGACTCACGAGTCGTCTGATGAAGCACTACCGCGCGATCACGGCGATTGTCGTGGGTGGCATCCTGATCATCTGGGCCTTCCTGGTTCACCTCAACCGTTCGTCGTTTGAAACCGGCGTTCATCCCGTGGGCCTCGCACTCGGAATTGTCGGTGTGGCGCTGGTGTGGCGCGGAATCGTGCTGCGCTACCCGTCGATACCGCCGAGCCGCCGGAAGCCGGACACGACCCGCGGCGAGTGGACCCATCGCAGCGGGACCGCCAAGCCGTCGTTCCTGAACAAGCCCGACGCGCCCGCCGACCAAGCTCCACCCGTCCCCGACGCGCCACGCGCTCTCCAAGAGTGATACACTGACCCGCGACAGGTTCGCGCCTACCCCACAGGACACTCACCCCATGAACGCACTTCTGCTCACGCTCGCGCTGGCCCCGGCCGCGGAGCCGGACGACTGGAAGGCCGCGGAGACCGCGGCGCTCAAGAACATCAAGCAACTCACCTTCGATTTCGTCCGCGCCGGCGAAGGGTACTTCTCGCCGGACGGCACGAAGATCATCTTCCAGGCCGAGGAGAAGGACACCGGCAACCCGTTCTACCAGATCTTCGTGATGGACCTGAAAACGGGCAAAGCGGTCCGCGTCAGCCCCGGCAACGGGCGCACCACCTGCGGCTTCTTCCACCCCGAGGGCAAGCGGATTATCTTCGCCAGCAGCCACGGCGACCCGGACACGAAGAAGCACCAGGAGGCCGAAATCAAGCAGCGCGAAGAGGACCGCAAGAAGGGCGTGCGCCGCCGGTACTCGTGGGACTTCGACTCCCACATGAAGATTTACGAGGCCGACCTCGACGGCTCGAACATCAAGTGCCTCACCCCCGACGCGAAGGTGTACACGGCCGAGGGGAGCTACTCCGCGGACGGCAAGAAGATCGTCTACAGCGCGGGCAACGCCCAGAACGTGCAACTGTTCACGATGGACGCGGACGGCAAGAACGCCAAGCGCGTGACCGACGCGGCCAACTGCTACAACGGCGGCCCGTTCTTCAGCCCGGACGGGAAGAAGATCGTGTTCCGCGCCGACCGCAAGGAGAAGGACCGGCTCCAACTGTTCGTCATCAACACCGACGGCACCGGCGAGAAGGCGCTGACGGCCGAGGACAAGTGGGTGTTCTGGGCACCGTACTGGTACAAGGACGGCAAGCACATCATCTACACCGGCGCGGACCACTCGAACGAACTGGCCCGCCCGAACTACGACCTGCACTGGATGAACACGGAGACCAAGAAGACGACGCGCATCACGTTCGCGCCGGGTCAGGACGTGCTTCCGGTGTTCAGCCCGAAGTACGACCGGGTGATGTGGACCAGCAACCGCGACGGCCGCGGTCCGACGCAGCTCTACATCGCCGATTTTACCCCGCCGAAGGAGTGAGGTTACTCGCCGAAGAGTCGGCGGAGCGGCTCGCCGGCCGCGACGCGGTGGGGTCGCCCGGCGCGGTCGGTGATCTCGGTCGCCGGGTCGATCCCGAACCGCCAGAAGATGGTCGCGGCGAGGTCGCCCGGCGTGACCGGGTCGGCCGCGGGGAACGCGCCGATCTTGTCGCTGGCCCCGTACACCGCGCCGCCCGCCACCCCGCCACCGGCCAGCACCACCGTGTAGCAGTTGGGCCAGTGGTCGCGCCCGCCGTCGCCGTTGATCTTCGGGGTGCGGCCGAACTCGCCCATCGCGACCACCAGAGTCGTGTCCAACAGCCCGCGATCATCAAGGTCTTCGATCAGCGCCGAGAGCGACTGATCGGCTTGTGGCAGCAGGTGCGTCTTGTGCTGGTTCGCGCCCTTGAAGTGGGCGTCCCAGTTCTGCCCCTGCTGCTTGAAGTCGTACACGTTCACGAACGGCACGCCGGCTTCGACCAACCGCCGGGCGAGCAGCAGGTTCTGCCCGCGCATGTGCCGCGCGTAGCCCATCTCGGCCCCGTTCCCGCCCCCGCCGCCCTCGCCCGTCGCGACCGCTTCCGGGCCGAACCCGTAGCGCTCGCGCACGCGCAGCGGCTCGCGCTCGATCTCCATCGCGCGCCGCACCGCGACCGAGTCGAGCAGCTTGTACGCCTTCTCGGTGCGCGCGCGGAGCGGGTCGCCGGCGGGAACACGGTCGAGGGCACCGAGCAGCGCGCGGCGACCGTCGAGGCGCGCCGGGCCCACGCCGTCGGCCCGGTGCAGCGCCTCGGCCTTGTAGCGCCGGTTCGCGGGGTCGCACTCCACCCACAGCGGGTCGAACGCGGAGCCGAGGAACCCGCCGCCCTGACACGGCACCTCGTGGACGTTACGAAACGGGAACGGCACCGACGCGAACGGCACTTCCGCACGCGCGCCCGGTCGGAGCGCCGCGACGGCGCTGCCGTGGCTCGGGTAGAACTGCGGCAGCGGGGTGAACAGCTCGCGGTCCGGACCGTCGAGCGGTCGGCCCGTGAGCGCGTGGATGGACGCGGAGTCGTGCAGCGTGGCCGCGTGCGTGACGCTGCGGACCAGCGCGACCTTGTGCATCACGCGCGCGAGCCGCGGCAGGTACTCGCACACGCGAACGCCGGGCGCGGAAGTCGCGACGGAACGGAACTCGCCCCGGATCTCGGCGGGCGCGTTGGGCTTGAGGTCGAGGGTGTCGAGGTGGCTCGGCCCGCCGTAGTAGAACACCAGGATGCAGGCGCGGATCGGGGCGCGCGTGACGACCGCAGGCGCGGCGGCTTGTGCGCGCCACAACCCGCCCAGGGTCAGGCCGGACGCGCCGCCGAACTCCAGCAGCCGCCGGCGGGTGAGCAGCGCGACGGGGTCGGTCACGGCAGACCTCGCGTGTGAGTCGAGCGGGCTGTCTCGCGCCCGCGGTGTAGTTCGTCTGGTGCCCCAGTGTCCCACACCCGCGGCCCGACGCAACTCTCTACCGCCGACTTCGCCCGACCGAAGGAATGGTCGACTATTCCGGTTCTTGCTTCGGCGGTTTTCGCCGGCCCATCTTCCCCGCCAGCAGCGTCGCGCGGCGCTTCGCCGGCAGCTTGGCGAAGGCCAGTGCCGCCGCGTCTTCCATCATCGATCGCGGGGCCGGGGTGCCGCCGGTGCCGATGTCCCAACAGATGATGAGCGGCTGGCGCAGCTTCTTCCCGCTGATGGCGTCGATCCAGTCTTGCGGCAGCCGGTGCTCGTCGGGGATCGGCCGGCCCTGATAAGTGCCGGTGCCGTTGTGGAACAGCCACCGAAACACCTTCTTCTTGTCCGGCGGGTTGCGCCAGCGGAACGGCCAGCGGCGCAGCGCGCCCAACACGCGGTAGCCCTCCGCGCGCGGGTCGCCGTGCTCCTCCAGCCAGTCCGCGAACACCAGCCGCGTGTTCGCGTCGTCGGGGTGCGCGTCGAGCGCCTTCTGGAAGTCGTCCTCGGTGGTCATGTTCCCGCCGGTTCGGTTGCGAGCAACTCGGTCCGCCGTGCCGCGGGCAACTGCGCGAACGCGCGGGCCGCGACCTCGAACGCTTCCGCACACGAACCGAAGTAGCACCAAGCGTCGGCCTTCCATCCGGGCAGGCGGTTGTCCCCCTTCAGCAGATCGTACCAGTCGGCCGGGAGCGCTTCGGGGTCACGAGCGGTGACCGGGCCGCGGCTGTAGTGCGCGCGGCCCAAGTTGGCCCAGCCGAACCACGTCCCCTCCCAGTCGTGCCCGTAGGAGCGCCCGTGCTCGCGCGTGAGGGCGTTGCCGTCCGGGTACCGTTTCAGGGCGGCGAGGGCCGCGTACCCGTCGGCCCGCGGGTCGTCGCGGTCGCGCAGCCAGTCGCTGAAGACCAGCAGCGTCTGCCAGTCGTCGGGGTGCGCCTCCAGCGCCGTCAGGAAGTCCAGTTCGCTGGTCACGGGGCCTTCTTCCGCGGCTGCCGCTTCTTGGTGGTGTACTTCCCTGCCAACAGGTTCGTGCGGCGCGCGGGCGGCAGTTGCAGGAAGGCCCGCGCCGCGATGTCCTCGATCTCGGCCCGGTTGTCGCGCGTTTCGTCCCACGATTCGGGCCAGCGCCAGCGCCCCTGCGAGCGGTGCTTGTACCCGGCGGTGAGCTTGAACCAGTCGGGCGGGAGGTGGTTGTAGTACGGGTGCCCGTCGCCCTTCGCGGTCCACCAGTTGCGCCGGCCGACGGCGTGCGGGCGCAACTTCAGCACGCCCAGCGCGCGGTACCCGTCGGCGCGCGGGTCGCCGCGGTCCTGGAGCCAGTCCGCGAACACGAGCCGCGTCTGCCAGTCTTCGGGGTTTTTGGCGAGAGCGCGCTGGAAGTCGTCTTCGCTCGTCACGGCGGTACTCTCCGCGGGCCGGGAACGGTCACACCATCCGCAGCAGGAACGGCACTTCGGCCAGTACGTGCAGCATCGCGACCGTGAAGTATACGTGCCGCGTCGTGCCGTAATTGAGACCGAAACACACCCACAGCGTCAGCACGATGAGCAGCCCGAACAGCAGCACGCCGGCGACCCCGCGCGCCCACGTACGGTTGCGCCGCGCCGCGGGGATCGCGTGCGTCTGCCACGGCATCGACCGCATCCCGATCAGCGGGATCAGCACGACCCAGACGCCGTAGTGAACCATTTCCAGGAAGGCGTGGGCCGCGATCAGGAAGTGCGGCGACACGTCCGGCATGAACCACGCCCCGGAGTGGTTCGCCAGCGTCGGCGCGAAGGCGACCGCGAAGTCGCTCGGCGCGGTCGGCTCCGGCGCGCCCCGCAGTTGCAGCCACATCACCCCCAGCAGCAGCGGCACGCAGCCGACGATGCACCAATAGGTGCGCCGCCAGTGCGGGCGCGACCGGGCCAGTTCGCGGTCGAGCAGCACCAGGGCCATGACCGGGTGCAGGTACACCAGCACGATGGGCAGCGCGAACGGGCTGAGCCACACCCCGGCGGCGATGAGACACGCGAGCGGCCACACCCAGCCGCCGTCGAACCGCGGGTTGGTGCGCGACCGCATCCACACCAGCAGCGCGACCCAGAACAGGAACGCCGTGCTCCATACCGCGTACAGCCCGACGGCGTCCGAGGTGCGGCGGAACAGCGGCATCAGCACCGGGATCGCGGCGTAAGCGACCGTGAGGCCGATGATGCCGACCGCGGAGGCGGCGAAGAAGCCCCACAGCTTCCCGGCCCGCGCGGGCAACCGGCCCAGCGCGTACCGGGCCTCGAACCAGTTGTGCGGCCCGGCGAACAGGAACACGGTGGCGAGCGAGAACTCGATGGGGAACCAGCCGGCCAGCGCCGCGGCCCCTACAGCGAGCGCGACGAACCCGGTCGCGAACGCCAGTCGCGGCGCGGCGGTGGGAGCGGAAACGGGAGCAGCAACAGCGGACATGCGGTTAGCTCAGCGGTTGGAGCCGGCGGCGCGAGCGGACGGCCCACACCCCGGCCAGTACGAGGGCCGCGGTCACCCCGGCCCCGCACCCGGCGGCCCCGGCGTCCGGCTTCGGTGCGCTCGGCTTCGGCGCGTCGGGCTTGGGCGCGTTCGGATACGGCGGCGCGGGAAGGTCTGCCCGCGCACCGGGCGTGCTCAGCAGCAGAACCGCAAACAGCAGCGCCCGCTTCATAACGACGCCCCTACAGGGAGAATGGTTGTGGCAGGTGCGATTGTCCCGGCCCGCGGCCGGCGCGTCAACGTGTATGCGAACGCGCGCCTTCTGGTGGCGACCCGCGCGCACGGCTCACCTTTCGACTTTCGGCCGGCGCGCCTACAATACCCGGATTGGTGTACACCCGCATCGCAACCGGAGGCGTGCCGATGGCCGCGAAGTTCCAGCTCACCGCCGACTACGCGCCGGCCGGCGATCAGCCCAAAGCCATCGAGCAACTGACGAAGGGCTTCGCCGACGGCAAGAACATCCAAGTGCTCCTCGGCGCGACCGGCACGGGCAAGACGTTCACCGCGTCGTGCATGATCGAGAAACTCCAGAAGCCGACGCTGGTGCTCGCCCACAACAAGACCCTCGCGGCCCAGCTCTACAAGGAGTTCAAGGGGTTCTTCAAG
>SXHE01000817.1 GCA_005773755.1 Planctomycetia bacterium | reverse complement strand
TCGCGATCCACGACAAGACAGAAAAGACCTACGAGCAGGCCGAGAAGACCGCCCGCGCGCGGATCAACGCTGCGAAAGCCGAACGCGACGAGGCGCTGGCCCGCGCGCCGATCAAATCGTCCGAAGAGAAGCTCGAACTCGCGAAGCAACTGAGTGAACTGACCGTCATCAAGGCCCCGGTGTCCGGCACGGTGCTCAAGGTGACCGGGCGCGAGGGGCAGCCCACCGGCATGGAGCCGATCCTCCAACTGGCCGAACTGGGCAAGATGACCGTGATCGCGGAGGTGTACGAGAGCGACGTGGCGCAGATCGCGACCTGGGTGAAGGCCGGCGCGGTGCCCGCGGAAATCACCAACCCGGCCCTGTCGAAGACGCTCAAGGGGACGGTCCGCACCGAGGCCGACATCACCCGCATGATCGCGCGGAACCAGGTGTACGCGATGGGGCCGCGCGAGGACGCGGACCGTCGCGTGGTGGAGGTGACCGTGTACCTCGACGACGCCGACGCCGCGACCGCCGGCCGCTTCGTCGGCCTGCAAGTGACCGTCGCTTTTGGGAAGTAGCCATGGGACCGCGGGCGTCCCGCCCGCTGCCGATCGATCACTGTGCTAATCGAAACACCGCGGAACTCCGACCCCGGTTCAACAGCGGGCGGGACGCCCGCGGTCCCAGGAGAGACATGACCCCCCTGCGGCTGGCGTGGTCGAATCTGGTTCACAAGCGCGCCCGCACGGTGATCGCGGCGGCCGGGGTGTCGTTCGCGGTGGTGCTCATCTTCATGGAACTGGGGCTGCTCGGCGGGGTCGGCCGCACGGCCACCATGCTGTACGACAAGCTCGAGTTCGACCTGCTCGTCACCTCGTCGGAGTACCTCGACCTGAGCCGGCCCGGTGAGTTCCCGAAGGCACGGGTGGCGCAGGCCCGCGTCGCCGGCGTCAAAGAGGCGATCCCGGTTTCGTTCGGCGTGGTGAGCTGGCGCGCGCCGCAGCGCGCGTCGATGTTCGGCTCCCCGATCCCCGCCGGCGAGCAGATGAGCATGAGCGTGGTCGCCGCGCCGCCGGACCGGTTCGACAAAGTATTCGTGCTGGGCAAGGACGGCGTGTTCCCCTCGGCGGACGCCGCGCGCGCCGCCGGCGACAAGCTCCGGCGCGGCGACACGTTCCTCATGGACCGACTGTCCAAGCCGGACTTCGGCGACGTCGAACACGTCCGCACGATCCCGCCCGACGGCCGCGGCGACGAACTCGTGCGTGTCAACGGCCAGCGCGCCGAAGTGGTCGGCGCGTTCGAGCTGGGCACCGGGTTCAGTTGGAACGGGATGCTCGTGGCGAGTGACACCAACTTCGCCAAGTACACGATGCGCTCGACCGAGCAGGTGAACTTCGGCCTCGTCACGCTCGCGCCCGGCGCGGACCCCGACGCGGTGCGCGCGAAGCTGCTGGCCGAACTGCCGCGCGACATCAAGATTTACACCCGCGCCGAGATCAACGCGGCCGAGCGCAACTACTGGCTGCGGCTCACGTCCATCGGCCAGTTCTTGCTGGTCGCGGTCGTGCTCGCGGTGGTGGTCGGCGTCATCTTCGTGTATCAGATGATGGCCGCGGACATCCGCAACATGATGCCGGAGTACGCGACCGTGAAAGCCCTCGGCTACCGCCCGACGTACCTCACCGGCGTCGTATTGTGGCAGGCCGTACTGCTCGCAATCTTCGGCTACGTGCCGGGCTTCGTCGCGGCGCTGGGGCTGTATCATGTGGCGAGCGTGTACGGCGGCATCCCCACCGGCATGACGGTCCCGGTCGCGCTGGGCGTGCTCGCCATGACGTGCGTGATGTGCCTCGCGTCCGGCCTGCTGGCCGTGCGCAAGGTGCATTCCGCGGACCCGGCCGACCTGTTTTGAAATGTCCAATGACCCACCTGCTTTAATGACCAATGACCCACCAATGACCATGGAAGTCCAAATCACAAAGGACAAATGACGAAGGAAGACAACACCCACCCGCTTTCTTCCTTTGACATTGAGCCTTTGGCCTTCGTCATTCCTTGGTCATTGGTGGGTCATTGGTGGGTCATTGGGCATTGAATAGGGGCGAGATGAAGCCGCCACCCGTTCCACTCGCGTTCAGAAACCTCGCACACGACAAGGTGCGGTTCGCGCTGTTCGCGTCCGGCATCGGGTTCGCCGTCGTGCTGATGGGCGTTCAATACGGCATCATGAACGCGATGCTCGACAGCAACACGGTGATGATCCAGCGGATGAAGTGCGAGTTGATCCTGGTGAACCCGAACCGCGCGTCGCTGATGTTCCCGGCCGGCGTGTCGCAGCGGCGCGTCGAGCAGGCGAAGGGCGTGCCCGGCGTCGGCCGCGTGACCCCGGTGTACGTCGAGTACCAGACCGCCGAACTGCGCCATACTTCTGCCGACCCGCGCGCCCGCACCAATACGCGGCGCGTGCGCGTCATTGGCGTCGACCCCGCGGCCGACGTGTTCGACCTGCCCGGCGTGAGCGCGGCGGACTGGGCCGCGCTGAACACGCCCGGCACCGCGCTCTACGACCGCATGAGCCGCGCGCACCCGGACCAGACGAACCACCGCGGCGAAACGGTGTTCGGCAAGCTCGAACCGGGCGCGCGGACCGAACTCGCGGGGCAGCGGATCACCCTCGTCGCCGGGTTCGAGATGGGGTTCGACTTCGGCACCGACGGCTCCCTCGTCGTCAGCGACCGCACGTTCGTGCAGGTGGTCCGCCCGCCGAACTTCGGGTTCAACCCGGTGGCGGAAACGGACCTCGTCGCGATCAAGCTCGCCGCCGGCGCGGACCCGGCCGCGACAAAGGCCGCGCTCCGGGCGAAGCTGGGCGGAGACATCCTGGTGCTGACCCGCGACGAGATGGTCGCGCGCGAGAAGGCGTTCTGGTGGACGAACACGCCCATCGGGTTCGCGTTCGGCGCGGGCGTCGTGCTCGGCTTCGTCGTCGGCATGGTGATCTGCTACCAGATTCTCGCCAGCGACGTGGCCGACCACCTGCCCGAGTACGCCACGCTCAAGGCCATCGGCTACACCAACCGCTACCTGAGTTGGGTCGTGCTCCAAGAGGCGCTGATCCTCGCCGCGGCCGGGTTCGTGCCCGGCATGGCCGTGACCTACGGCACCTACTTGGTGCTCACCGAAATGACCGGGCTGCCGATGCTGCTGACGCCGGGCCGGTTCGTGCTGCTCCTGGGCCTGACCATCGTGATGTGCGTCGCGTCGGGAATGATGGCCGTGCGCAAGGTGAAGAAGGTCGACCCCGCCGACGTGTTCTGATGCGCGGCCACTACGCGCGTTCGCCGTGGAGCAGCGAGAAGATGCGCACGTCCTCGAACTTGCCGCAGCGCAAGAGCGACCGGCGGAGCGTGCCCTCTTCGCGGAAGCCGAGCTTCGCTAGCACGCGGGCGCTGGCTTCGTTCCCTTCGATCACGCGCGCCTGAATCCGCTCCGGGGTGTACTCCGCGAAGGTGAAGTCCAGCACCGCGCGGCACGCTTCCACCACAAGGCCCTTGCCCCAGTGGGCTTCGCCGATCCAGTACCCCAGTTCCATCGTCTGGTGCGTCTGCGAGGCCCAGAAGCACCCGCACGCGCCGACCGGCCGCGGGTCGGGCGCGATCGTGATTGCGTAGGGTTCGGCCGTGCCTTCGAGGTAGCGCAGGATGGCGTAGTCGCGCACGAAAATCATCGTGTCCGCGACGGTGTTGTGCGCTTCCCAGAGCGTGTAGCGCGTGACGTTGGGGTTGCGCGCATGCTCGAACAGCGGTTGCGCGTCGTCGTCGGTGAAAGCGCGCAGCACGAGGCGCGCGGTGGTGAGCGTCGGCGGTCGCCAGTCGTGGGATTTCATGTCGCGATCCCCGCCGCGCGCTCCACTTCGCCGCGATCAATGCGCGGCGTGCCCCCGGGCTGCTCGCACACGCGGGCCGCGTAGTGGTTGGCGAACCGCGCGCACTCGCGCAGCGGCTTGCCTTCGAGGTGCAGGCACACCATCGCCGCCGTGAACGCATCCCCCGCGCCCACCGTATCGACGACGCGCGCCGGCACGCCGGGCACGGTGAATCGCCCGTTCTCGTACTCGACGGCACAACCTGCTGCGCCACGAGTGATGATAATGGCGAATCTCTCCTGAGGTTGTTCCGACAGACAGCGTGCCATCTCGAACGGGTCGCTAGGTCTCGTGAAGTAGTTCGCGACAAGTTCGTTGTTGTCTTCCTCGCTCAGCTTCAGCATTGTGCTGCGTTCGGCACCGGCGTCCAAGATGCCAGCTTCGTAGTAGTGCTGCCGGATGTTCACATCGAATACCACACACCGGTGGCGCGTGCCTTGCCGATGAGCGGAAATCAATCGGTCCAGAGGTTTGAAATTGCTCCGCCAAGCGAGTGTCCCGAAGCAAATCGCCGCTGACTGATGGCCGAGCGCTTCGAGCTTGTCATCCCATTCGATGTGATCCCACGCGACGTTCTCCGTGATCGTGTACGTTGGCACCGCGTTCGCGTCGAGATACACCTGAACCGTGCCGGTGGGGTGGTCGCGGTCAGTCTGGATGTATTCGTCGGAGAGGCCGAGTTCGCGGACGCGGTCGCGCAGCGCGTGGCCCAAGTCGTCGTCGCCGACGCGCGAGACGATGACCGCGGGGTGGCCGAGTTGGTGGCAGTGGAACGCGAAGTTGAACGGCGCGCCGCCCGCGACCTTGCGGCCGTCCGGGTACACGTCCCACAGCAGTTCGCCGATCCCGACAATGGGGTTCATGATGTGTCCGGGCGAACGGCCGGTGTAAGCCGGCCGGTTCTTGGGCTTCGCTCTCACCGGCCGGCTTAC
>SXHE01000816.1 GCA_005773755.1 Planctomycetia bacterium | reverse complement strand
GACCGGGTCGAGCGAGCGGGCGCGGGCCGGCGAGTTGGTCGTTACGGCCGGTGGGCCGGCTGAGGTGTACGCGCGGGCCGAACCACTGTTTCGCATGTTCGCGGCGCGGTGGTTCCACGTCGGGCCGTGGGGCAGCGGCGCGCGCGCGAAGCTCGTCGTGAACCTCGTGCTGGGGCTGAACCGCGCCGCGCTCGCGGAGGGGCTTGCGCTCGCCCGGTGCTGCGGCCTCGATCTCGCCGCGGTCCTCGAAATCCTACAGTTCGGCGCGGCGTACTCGCGGGCGATGGACGCGAAGGGCCGCAAGATGATCGACGGCGACTTCACCCCGCAGGCGAAGCTGTCGCAGCACCTCAAGGACGTGCGCCTGATCCGGAGCGAGGGCGACAAGACGGGCGCGGCGCTGCCGCTGACGGCGACCCACGAGGCGCTGCTCGCCGAACTCGCGGGGCAGGGGTTCGGCGACTGGGACAACAGCGCGGTCTATCGCGCGTTCGACGGCAAGGGCCGGTCGATGTCGTACCGCGCGCTCGGGCGCACGGGGCTGAAGGTGTCGGCGGTCGCGTTCGGCGCGGGGCCGGTGTCGGGACTGATGACCGAGGCCGACTTCGGCGCGCAGACCGCAACCGTTCAGCGCGCCCTCGAGCGCGGCATCAACTGGTTCGACACCGCGCCCGGCTACGGCAGCGGCGCGTCGGAAGCGAGCCTCGGCCGCGTGCTGGCGGGACTGGGCGCGAGCGAGAAAGTCCACATCGCCACGAAGGTGCGCGTTCACCCCGGCGCGCTCGACGACCCCGACGCCTTCGTCCGGCAGTCGGTCGAAGAGAGCCTGACGCGGCTCCGCGTGCCGCGCGTCACGTTGCTCCAGCTTCACAACGGTATCACCCGCGGGCGCGACGACGAACCGACCGCGATCACCTCGTGCGACGCGCTTCGTATCGCCGAAGCGATGTCGAAGGTGCGCGACGCCGGCCTTGTCGCGCACCTCGGACTGACCGGCACCGGGCACCCGGAGGCGATGCGCGAGGTCGTCCGTTCAAGTGCCTTCGACACGTTGCAAGTGCCGTTCAACGTGCTGAACCCCAGCGCCTGCGGCGCGCCCGTTGAAGGCGAGACGGACTACGGGAACATCATCGCGGATTGCGTGGCCCAGGAAATGGGCGTGTTCGCGATCCGCGTGTTCGCCGGCGGCGCGCTGCTCGCCCAACCGCCGAGCGCGCACACGCTGAAGACGCCGTACGTCCCGCTGGCCCTCTACGAGCGCGACGCGGCCCGCGCCCGCGCCCTCCGCGAGCGCATCGCCGGCCGCCTCACGCCCACGGAACTCGCGGTGCGGTTCGTGCTGTCGCACGCGGCGGTGTCGTCCGCGATCATCGGCTTCGGCTCGCCCGCGCACGTCGATGAGGTCGCCCGCGTGCGGCTCGACGAACCGCTCCCGCCCGGCCTGTAAACTGATGCAATGCAGAAACTCCCTTCACCCACTGCCGCGGCCGAACTGCTGACGTGGCTGCTGACCGCGCTCGCGCCGATGAACCGGACGCGGGTGAAGCAGCTCTTGCGCTCCGGGCGCGTGACCGTGAACGGCGCGTCGGTGACGCGGCACGATCACCCGCTGCGCCCCGGTGACGCGGTGGCCGTCGCGCGCGACGCGCCGCCGCCCGCGCCCACGCTCACCGTCGTCTACGAGGACGCGCACGTCATCGTGATCGACAAGCCGCCGGGGTTGCTCACGGTGGCGACCGAAACCGAGAAGGCCGACACCGCGTTCGTGCGACTCAGCGAGTACCTCGCGGCGCGGAACGCCGGGCGGCCGTTCGTCGTCCACCGCCTCGACCGCGACACCTCCGGGCTGCTCCTGGTCGCGCGCACGTCCGACGTGCGCGACGAACTGCAAGCGAACTGGGAGCACGCGTCGAAAACCTACCTCGCAGTTGTGGAAGGTGCGCCGCCTGCGGCTGAAGGCGTGGTCGAGAACTACCTGACGGAGGGCCGCGACCTGCGCGTGCGCGCCAGCCACCATGCAGGGCCGGAGGCGAAGCGGGCCGTGAGCCGCTACAAGGTGCGCGCGTCGCACGGCGGCTATTCGCTGGTGGAGGTGGAACTCGAAACCGGGCGCAAGCACCAGATTCGCGTTCACATGGCGGGCTTGGGCTGCCCGGTCGCGGGCGACAAGCTCTACGGCGCGCGTACCGATCCCGCGCGCCGCCTGTGCCTGCACGCCTGGCGCTTGAGCTTCGACCACCCCGCGACCGGCGCGCGGGTCGAAGCGGAGTCGCCGCTGCCGCCCGCGCTGGAGCGGGTTGTCGTCACTCACTCCAACAACCCGGCCGTGCCATGAGCGACCGCGACGCACTGCTGCACGCCATCGGCGAGCACCCGGAGGAAGACACCCCGCGGCTCATGTACGCCGACTGGCTCGACGAGAACGGCGACCCCGACCGCGCCGACTTCGTACGCGCGCAGGTGGGACTCGCGAGCCCCGGTCTGCCGTCCGGCGACCGCTACCCGCTGGTGCGGAAGAACGTCCATTACCTCACCAACTTCGTTCGGCACTGGCAGGCACAGTTGCCACGGCTCCACGGCATCGAGTGGGGCGACTTCAACCGCGGGCTGATCGAGGAGGTGCGGGCCGCGACCGAGCGGCCGATCGTCGCGCACGCGGCCGCGGTGTTCGCCGTACCCGGCATCCACGTCCTGCGCCTGTGGCGACTCGACAGCGGGCGCGCGCTAGGCGACGTGCCGGAACTCGCCCGCCTGCGATCCTTCCGGTTGATTGCCGGTGCTACAGCGGGTGCGCTCGGCGCGCTGTTCGCGTCGCCGCACCTCGCGCGGCTGTCCGTACTCGACCTGTACGGGAACCGGGTCGATAACACCGTGGTCGCGGAGATCGCCGACGGCCGGTTCCCCGGCCTCACCGAGTTACGGTTGGGCGCGAACATCATCGGCGACGCCGGCGCACTCGCGCTGGCGCGGTCGCCGCACCTGCCGAACCTCCGACTGATCGACCTGTCGGGAAACCCGATCCAGGACCGTGCGGCCCGCACCGCGCTGCGCCGCCGGTTCGGGTCCGCACTCAAGCTGTAAAGGGGGGCGCGAATGACCGACACCGAAGCCGCGCTGTTGCGCGCCATCGCCGCGATGCCGGACGAGGACACGCCGCGGCTCGTGTTCGCCGACTACCTCGACGAGAAGGGCGAACCGGCCGCGAGCGCCCGCGCCGAGTTCATCCGGTTGCAGGTCCGTGCCGTGCGATTCGCGCACGACGACCCGGAGCGTGCGGCCGTTCTTCAGCGCACGGACGAGTTGCTCGCTGCGTGGGACGTTGCTTGGCAGCAGGAGGTGCCGACCGGGTTCCAAGCGCTGTCCGGCTACCACCGCGGGTTCGCGTGCCGGGCCGCGGCGCTCGCGTCGGCCGTGGTCGGTGTGGACGACGACCCGCGCGCGCTGTTCGTCCGCCAGTTGGAGCTGAACGTTGATGCGTCCGCGGCGCGGTTGCGCGAGGCCGTGCGGCAACCGCTGTTCGCGCAGATCGAGGAGCTAAACGTGCGCGGCGCGCCACCGATGGGATGGAGCGGCGCGAAGGCGTTTTCGGAGGGCGAGTACCCGAACCTGGAGCGGCTCTCGCTCGCGGGGCAGGCACTCGGCGACATCGGGCTGCGCTACCTGTGCAACTCGTGGGGCCTGTCCCGCTTGCGCGAACTGGACCTGAGCAACAACGGGATCACCGACGACGGAGCCGGCACGCTGCTCCGCTCCGGCCTGCTGCACCGGCTGCAGCGGCTCACGCTCTGGGGCAACGACATCGGCCACGCCACGACCGAGCGCCTACGTGCCAACGGTCGCGTGTGGTAGACGCCGCCCGGCTTACCGCACCTTCGCCTTGAACCGCACGGTTCCGCTCTGGCCGGGCAGGAGCGTGCCGGGCAGTTCCCACCGCACCACCACCGAGCCGGCTTCGTTCTCCGCCGCGGTGAAGTTCGCGGGGCGGTCCGACTGCGCCGATCCGGTCACGTACTCCAGCCGCCCGCTCAGGCTGTCGCTCACCACAATGTCGCTCGCAGCCTTCGCGCCGGTGTTCGCGTACCTGATGGTGATCGTCACCACCTCGCCCGGTTCCGGCGGCCCCGGCGGGTCGATGGTCTTCGTCACGGTCAGCGGTTGCAAAGTCGGGAACGCCGTGAGCTGTTCCGGTTCGACCAGCGCGCCCGTCACCTTCACGCCCTCGACCTGGGCCACCACCGCGGGCCGCGTGGTGCCGATGAAGAACGACAGCCCGACCTTACCCACATAAGCGGACGGCCGCACCGTGCCCTCGATCCCGGTCGGGCGCTCCTGCCCGATGGCGACCATCGCCGCGTGCCGGTCCTTCAGGTTCTCGGTGCCCTGTGCGCCGCTGTGCGCCAGAACCATCTGTTGCCCCTTGAACCCGCTGGGCAGCAGTTCGACGCGACGGATCATGAACCGCGGCGAGGTGATGACGACGACATTCGAGGTCGCGACGCGGCGCTTCCCGCCCACGGTGTACTCGACACCCACGTCGGTCGGGTTCAGCCCGCCCAGGCCGCCGTTGCGGTTGATGCCCAGCGGGTCTTCGCGGTCGCCGCCGTCCACGAAGAACTCTTCCTTCACCGCCTTCGGCCCCAGGATCGGGTCGTACATCGGCACGGTCATGTACGGGACCACCGGCAGCGAAATCGGGGCGCGCAGCGTCGTCTCGCCGGGCAAGAGAATCGTGCCCGGAACCGCGAACCGACTCAGTTGCTCGTTGGTCGGCTTCAGGTTGCCGACCCGCACGAACGCCATGAACCGACCGCTGGCGCGCGCGGCCTTGATCGCGGCCTCGTCCGTGGCGTCGGGCATCTCGACGGGCGCGTCGCGGTCCACCTGCGCCGGCAGCGCCTTCTCCGGGTCTTCGAGGTAGATCACTTTCGTCAGCACCACGCCCTTAAGAATCTTCTCGATGTCGGTCGCGGAGAACGTGAGCGGCAGCGGGTAGTCCATGTACTTCGCGCCGGGCCGCAGGACGAGCGAGCCGCGCACTTCCACTTCCGGGTAGATCGACACGCCCGGGTGGTACGGCAGGTTGGACAGCTCGAAGCGGTAGACGTAGCCGGGCCGCAGCCCGAACACGGACGGGGCCGCGTCGTACATGCGGCTTTGCGCGGTGCCGGGGAACGCGGTGACGCGCACGTCCTTCGGCGCGATGAACCGTGCGGCCACGAGCGGGGCGACCACCGGCTGCTCCGGTCGCGGCACGTACAGTGGCATCGCGCCGGGCACGCCCTGCGACGGAACCGGCAGTGTGCCCGGCTGTGCCGTGAGCGACGGCCCGACCGCCAGCGCGCCGAGCAGGGTGAGTGTGCGTGCCTTCATGGGAGGAACCTCTTGCGGGCGTGTTGCGGAAACGCGCGTCTTCGACCTCCCCCCCATGCTCTGATGGGGGAGAGGTGGAAGCAGAAAACCCCGCACCCCGACAGATTGCGGAATGCGGGGTTCGTCTGTCACCAAACCCGGCCGGACCTTACTTCACCGGCTTCGGGCCGGGGGCGACCGGAACCATCGGGCCGATCGGCGCGGCCGGCAGTTCGGGCAGCGACGCGGGCGGGTTCACGGTCGCGGTGCCCGGCGGATTCGCCGGGGCCAGGGGGGCCAGCGGACCGGCCCCGATCGGCGGGAGGATGTCCGGAGCGGCACCGCCCGGCCCGCCCTTCGGCGGCATCGGATCGGGGAACGGCTTCGGCACCGGCAGGCCCGGCACGAACCGCGGGTTCGGCAGGGGCATCGGCGTACCCGGCGGCAGCGCGGTCATCGCCGGCGACACGCGGTTCTCCAGGTCGATGTTACCCATGCGGATCACGGCCAGAATCGTCCCACGGCGCTGGGCCTCGGCCACCGGGTCGGCCCCCGGTTCGAGCCGCGTCGAGACCACTTCTTCCGCCCCGATGATGGTGCTGAAGTCCTGGTTCGCCGGGTCCGGCAGGTACACCACCTTCACCACGAGGTTGCCGGCCTTCGCTTGGGCGAAGTCGTCGGCCGCGAACGTCAGCGGCACGGACGAGTGGGCCAGGAACGTCAGCGTCTTCGGGTTGGCCGGGGCCACTTCGAGCGTCGGGTAGAACGACTTGCCCGGGTGGTCCGGGAGGATGCTGGTGAGCCGAAGCCGGTACACCTGCCCTTGCAGGAAGTTGTACTCTTTCGGCGCGGTCAGCGCGTCTTTCTCGTCGTTGAAGCCGCCGTCGGGCAACTGCCACGTCACCTTCATCCCGGCCGGGCCGGTGAAGTTGATCGACGAGCGGCCGTTCGCCATCGCCGGGCGGCCCATCCCCATGCCGCCCATGCCGGGAATCATCGCGCCGGGGCCGGCGGCGACCGCGTTGGGCGGGCCTTGCGAAGGCACCGGCAGGATGCCGTACTGCGGCATCCTCGGCATATTTGGGCCGTAAGGCAGCGACGCGCCGTAGTTGGGCGGCGCGCCCTCGCCGCCGAACCCGCCGGGCGGCCCGTTGAAGTTCGCCTGGACGATGTTGGCGTCGCGCATCACCGCGCCGCCGACACCGGGGACGAAGGCCGTCGTGCGGCCGTCCAACGTGGTCACGCGGTTCGCGCGCATCTCCGCCGCCGGGCGGATGGTCGCGCCGTCGCCGAACAGCGTGCCGCCGGCCCGCTGCACGCCGGGTGCGGCCCCGCGAACGGCCATCACCGGTTCGCCGTAGGCCCCTTGCACCGTGCCGATTTCCTTACCCCGCGTGACGGTGCCGTAGCCCCCGACGCGCTGGGTCTGTTGTCCCTTGTTGGCCTGCGAGTCGGAGCTGACGCACCCGCTCCCGCCGAGGCCGGCCAGTAGTGCCAATGTGGTCGCGGTCCGCTTCATCGCTCCCCCCCGAGTGACCTGCGATTCGATCTCTTCAGCACAACTTTCGGCACCGGCACACTCCGAACTTTGCACAAACCCGGAATCACTGGCACAGTCGGAACCGATGGGGCAAGTGGGGGAGGTTGGCTGGAAGGATAGAGGGCGTTGACGACGGCAAAGAATGTGGGAGAATCCGCTGGTGCTCGGTCAAATCACTGTTCGAGGCTCCCATGTGCGGTCCACTCGTCGCCAACACATTCGTGTTCCTCTGCGTCGGCTGGTGGCATTGCCTAAGAGGAATTGTCGATGGCCCTGAAGGTCTGAAGAAGTTTGCCGACAGGATTGGTACCGATGACCTCGTGTGGGCAGAACGGGTTTGTTGGATAGGCATCATCACTGCTGGCTTCGCCGGTGTCGTGGCATTGTGTCTGATCGTCGCTGCTGCTGTGAGCTTGGCGCGGCAAGGGGCATAGCCCGCGGCGTTACTCTGGCGTTACACCCCCTCCAATCGGAAACGATTACAATCTCGTCGGATAGGACGTGGCGGGCCACCGCGCCCGCACGCCGATCCGGTTCCCTCAGGAGGTTTGCACATGGCCCTCTCGTTCCGAATCGCCGCACTCGCCGCCGCCGTCGCGCTGGCGGTCGGTGTCGCGCTGCCGCTGAACGCGGCCGACGAACCCAAGCCCGCGAAGCCTCCCGTCGAGGTGAAGGCCGTCGAGGGCAAGCCCATCGATCTGGTCATCTGCCTGGACGTGTCTGGCAGCATGGACGGGCTGATCGCGTCCGCGAAGATCCAACTGTGGAACGTGGTCAACGAGCTGGCCCGCATCAAGCCGACCCCGAACCTGCGGGTCGCCATCTACAGCTACGGCGCGAGCCGGTTCGATGCGAAGAAGGGGTGGGTGAACAAGGAGGTCGACCTGACGGAAGACCTGGACGAGGTCTACAAGGTGCTGAACGGCCTCAAGACCGGCGGCGGCGACGAACTGGTCGCCCGTGTCACCAAGACCGCGATCGAAGACCAGAAGTGGAGCACCGACAAGGACGCGCTGAAGGTCATCTTCGTCTGCGGCAACGAGCCGGTGAACCAGGACAAGCAGGTGAACCTCGAAGACGTAGCGGGTATGGCGAAAAAGGCCGGCATCGTCGTCAACACGATCTACTGCAAGTGGGGCCACGACACCGAGATCGCGGCGTGGGCCGAGTTCGCCAAGACCTGCGGCGGCAAGCACGTCAACATCGACCAGAACCGGGCCGCGCAACAAGTGGTGGTGAAGACCGAGTTCGACGACCAGATCATCAAGCTCGGCGAGGAGCTGAACAAGACGTACGTGGCCTACGGCGCGGACGGCAAGAATAAGGCCGAGAACCAGGCGAAGCAGGACGCGAACGCGAAGGGCGCGGCTCCGGCGGCCCCCGGCGCGGCCCCGACCGCGGCCCTCGAGCGCAGCCTCACGAAGGCCGGCGGCCTGTACCGCAACGCCACCTGGGACCTCGTGGACAAGATGAAGGAGAAGGACTTCGACATCAAGAAGATCAAGGAAGAAGACCTGTGCGACGAGCTGAAGAAGATCAAGCCGGAAGAGCGGCTCGCGTACCTGAAGAAGAAGGCCGGCGAGCGCGACGAGCTTCAGAAGAAGATCGCGGACCTGTCCGCCAAACGGCAAAAGAAGGTGCACGAGGAGCGCGCCAAGACCACCAAGACGGACACCGAGAAAGCGCTCGACGAGGCCTTCAAGGGCATCATCCGCGAGCAGGCCAAGACGAAGGGCTTCGAGGTCGCCCCGGAGAAGAAGTAATCGCTTGTGCCGCTTGCGGCTTCGCGAGGAATACTCGCGAAGCCGCAAGCGGCCGTTCTTTTTTGGAGGGTCTCCCATGCTTCGCGCCATTCTCGCGCTCGTGGCTTCACTCGTGCTGTCGCTGTCTGTTCGCGCCGCGGACCTGCCCACGGGCACCTGGGCCGTGAACCTCGACGGCAAAAAGGGTGAACTGCTCGTCACCCAAATCAAAGACGGGAAGGTGACCGGGGCGCTACTCGGCACCGACTTTACCGGCGGCACTTGGAACGGTAAAGAGCTGCGGTTTCTGAGCGGCAACTACACGTTCGAGGCCCAACTGGTCAACGAACCCGGCGACGACGGCAAAACCAAGTACACGCTGACCGGCTCGCGGCTGTCAGTTCTGGACTTCCCGAACCGCGCCCGCGCGGGCGTTCACGTCGTCAAGGCCGGCGGCTGGTACGCGCAGATCACCGCGAAGCCGCCGGCGTTCGGCGAGATCCGCGCCACCGTGCGCGGGGTGCTCACCCTCGAGGCCGACGCCGCGTATGTGACCGTGAAGCCGACCGCCGACGCGCCCGAGCTGCGGGTCTGGGTGCGGCCCGCCGCCGACCAGTGGGCCGCGTTCCGCATGACGTTCAAGAACCTCAGCGACCGCGAGGTGATCGCCACCGGCAAGATCGGCCCGTCGGCCAAAGCCGGCGATACCGCCCTGTACTTCCTCGATGTGCCCGACATCAAGGACGCGAAAAAGTAGTGAACGGATCGAACGCTGTTGCCCCGTCGCCTGTGGCGATGCCGCTAAACGTGCGCCTTGAGATTTCCCCCACTGGAGTGGTCCCCATGTTTCTCCGCCTCTCCGCGCTTGCCGTCGGCATCGCGCTGTTCGTATCCGCCGCGCCCACGCGCGGGCAGGACAAAGACAAGGACGCGGTCAAGCCCGCGCCCAGCAAGGTGATCGCGGTCACGGTGTACTCGAACACCGCGCTGGTCATCCGCGAGGTGACCGTGCCCGAAGCGGTCGGCCTGACCGAAGTGGTCGTTTCGCCGCTGCCCCCGACCACCATGCAAAGCTCGCTGTATGCCGAGGGCAACGACAACATCCGCGTGCTGAGCGTCCGCTACCGCACGCGGGCCATCGCCGAAGACACTCGCGAGGAGGTCCGCAAGCTCGAGGCCGAGATCAAGGGGCTGCAAGCGAAATCGCAGGCGTTTGAGGCCGATCTGAAGGCGATGGGCGAGAACCTGAAGTTGCTCGACAAGCTCGAAGGGTTCACCGCGAAGTCGCTCGAACACCTCACCGACAAGGGCCAGCTCGACCCGGAAAAGATCATCGCGATGGCGAAGTTCGTGCAAGAGGACCGCGCCAAGCGCACGAAGGAACAGCTCCTCGTCAAGCAGCAGCTCGAAGACAACACGGCCAAAATCGCGTTCGCGCAGCGCCAGCTCGAAGAGAAGTCCGGCGGGCGCGTGCGCACCGAGCGCGACGCGGTCATCCTGCTCGACAAGAAGGCCGGGGTCGGCACGGTGAAGCTGAACTACCTCGTTGGCAGCGCGTCGTGGCGTCCGCAGTACAAGTTCCGCGCCAGCGGCAAGGACAAAGACCCGGTCACGGTCGAGTACCAGGCCGCCATCGACCAGCGGACCGGCGAGGACTGGACCAACGCGCAGATCACCCTTTCCACCGCGCAGCCGCTGCTGAACGCGGCCCCGCCGGACCTGAAGGCGCTGGCCGTGAACGTCAGCCCGGTGGGCGCGGTCGCGGTGGCCCCGGTCGATCCGGCCACCGGCATCCCGGTGCCGGCCCCGAGCAAGCCGGGCGACCCGAAGGGGGGCTTCGGCGGCCCGGGCGGCATGGGCATGCCCAGCGCCACCGAGTACGCCCGCGACCTGGACAAGCTGTCCAAAGACCTGCGCGCGCAGGTGGCCCAGAACTACCGCGAGAAGAAGGAGCAGGCCGCCGGCGACCTCGCGAACAACGCCGCCGCGCTCGAGCAGTTCCGCGACCTGTTCGCCGCGAAGGAAGAGCTGATCGCCGCGTCCGCGGTGCCCGCGGCCGGCGGTGCCGCGGGCGAGGGGCCGAGCGTCACCTACAAGCTGCCGACCAAGCTCACGATCCCCAGCCGCAACGACGAGCAGGTGATCGAGATCGCCCGCCTCGACATGACGCCGAAGTTCTACTACAAGGCGGTCCCGGTGCTGACGCCCAACGTGTACCGGCTCGCGGACCTGACCCACGGCACCGACCACGTGCTGTTGCCCGGCGACGCGACCATGTACCTCAACGGCGACTTCGTGGGCCAGACCCGGCTGCCGCTGGTGGCCGCCGGCAAGCCGTTCACCGTCGGGTTCGGCGTCGATCCGCAACTGCAGGTGTCGCGCATCCTCGTGGACAAGACCCGCACCACGCAGGGCGGCAACCAGGTGCTCACGTTCAAGTACCGCATCATGCTGTCGAGCTACAAGACGACGCCGGTGCCGGTGCAGGTGTGGGACCGCACCCCGCACGCGGAGACCGCCCAGACGCTCGCCATCAACGTGACGAACCCGAAGCCGGCGCTCAGCGAAGACCCGCTGTACGTCCGCGACGAGAAGACCCGCGGCATCCTGCGGTGGGACGTGACCATCGACCCGAAGCAGCACGGCGAGAAGGTGATGTTCATCGACTACGAGTTCAAGATGGAACTCGACAAGAACGTAAACATCGGCGGGTTCCTGGCGAAGTAGCGCGCGCGAGCGGCGTCCGCCCGCCGGTGTGTTGTTAAACCAATCACCGGCGGGCTTACGCCGCGCCGCTCGCAACTGGAACGTGGATCAATCTGTTCGGCTCGCGGGAAAGAAGGGGGCGCGGTATCATTGCCGCGTTCCCCTCCTCAGGAGTTTCCCATGTCCCTCTCTCGTCGCGAACTGTTCCGCGGTGGTCTGGCCGCGGCCGGCGTCGGCACGCTCGCCCTTCGCGCCGACGCGCTGCCGACGCTGCCCAGCGGCACGCTCAACCGCTACCCGGAGTTCCAGGCGCTGGCCGACGCGCCGCTGCCGTTCGTGGCCCCGACCGCCGTGCTCCCGGACAAGGTGAAGCCGACCGAGAACAACATCCTCGGCCCGTACTTCCGCGAGGGCGCGCCGTTCCGCGCGAAGGTCACGCCGCCGCTGGTGAAGGGCACGACGATGCTCATTCGCGGGCGGGTGTGGGGCTTCGACACGAAGAAGCCGCTGGCGAACGCGGTACTCGACATCTGGCAGGCCGACGCCGACGGCCGGTACGACAACGACGACCCGAAGAACCCGCCCGCGAAGGGCGTGTACGTGAACCGGACACGGGTGTTGACCGACGAAACCGGTTATTATGAGTACGAGACAATCCATCCCGGCGCGTACAAGATCGGCCCGGACGCTTGGCGGCCGGCGCACATCCACTACCTCGTACGCAAGGTCGGCTACACCAACCTGATTACCCAACTGTACTTCAAGGGCGACAAGTTCAACGACAAGGATCAGTTCATCAAAGCGTCCCTGATTATCGAACTGGAGAAGGTAAAAGTGAACGGGAGCGCCATCGAATCGGGCGTCTTCGACGTCGTACTTGCAGCGGCGCAAAAGAAGTAGGCGAGCGGGGGCGTTAGCACCCCGTTCCCTCCTCGTCAGAATCGAGCGGGGGGCTGACGCCCCCCGCTCGCCCCGGAGAGTCGTCATGCCGAAGGCCCGAATCGTGGTCGTGGAAGACGAACCGGCCATCCGGCGCGGCGTGTCGGACGCCCTGCGGCTGAGCGGGTACGACGTGACCGAGGCCGCGGACGGCGCGGTCGGCCTGCGCGAGGCCGGGGCCGCCGGCGTCGATCTCGTCCTGCTCGACATCATGCTGCCCAAGAAGGACGGCCTCGAAGTGCTGAGCGACCTGCGGCGCAGCAACCCGACGCGCCCGGTCATCTTGCTGACGGCGCGGGGCAGCGAGGACGACCGCGTCCGCGGCCTCAAGATGGGGGCCGACGACTACGTCGTGAAGCCGTTCTCCGCGAAGGAACTCATCGCCCGGGTCGAGGCGATCCTGCGGCGCACGATGAAGCCCGTGCCCGAGGTGCGGCTGGTCGAGGTCGGCGGCGGCACCATCGACCTGCACCGCCGCGAGATCCGCTGGGCCGACAACACCCGCGCCGACCTGTCCGAGACCGAGGCGGCGCTCTTGAAGTATTTGGTGTGCAACCGCGAGCGCGCGGTGTCGCGCGAGGAGCTGCTCTCGCGCGTCTGGGGGATCGGTACCGCGGGCCTTGAGACGCGCGCGGTCGATATGCACGTGGCCCGGCTGCGGGCCAAGCTCAAAGACCCGGCCGGGGAGGACGACCAGCCGGAGGCCATCGTTACGGTGCGGGCACACGGGTACATGGCCGGCCCCGCCCTTTCCGTCCCGGAGGAGGTCGTCGCGACTTCCGCCGGGAAACGCTAACGCGCGCCACGGCGGCGCGGAGTTCCCATGAGGCGGTTGCTCGGGCCGATCAGCGGGCCGGTCACGTTCTTCCTGACCGCGGCCCTCGTCTTCGCCGGGCTGGGCTGGGTCACGGTCGTCGCGCTCCGCGTCGAGACCGCCCAGCGCGAGGCTGCGGCGCAGGCCCAGCTCAGCAGCAACCTGCGCATCGCGCTCCGCGACCTCGACAGTCGCGTGCTCCCGGTGCTCGGCGTCGAGGACAGCCGCCCGTTCTATCACTACACCTCCGCGGACCCGCTCGCCGGCTCCGCCGCCGGCCCGACGCCGCTGCTGGCCGCGCCGCTCCCGGACTGGATGCAGGTTCACGTTCAGCTCGACCGCGCACACGGCTGGGACTCGCCGCAGGTGCTCGCCCCGGACGCGGTGGGCCGCGTGGCGCTGGCGTGGCCCGACCTGCCGCTGCGCAACAACACCCCGGCCCGCGCCGAAGCGCTCGCCCGGATGCGCGCGAAGTTCGCCGCGCCGGGCACGTGGGAACTACTGGCCGCGCGCGACCGCGCGAACCCGGCCGACGACCGGCCGTTCTCCGCACCGTGGTTCGATCCGCTCGTGTTCGTGCCGCCGGCCAACGCGACCCTCAAGCCGCCGCCGCCGCCGGACATGGTCCCCGTCACGCCGCCGCAAAAGCTCGACACGATCAGCGTGTTCGGCTGGGAGTTCCCGCGCCCGATCTCCGTGGCCGATGTGCGGCGCGATCAGGAGGCGAGCGCGCAGGCCCCCGCGCCGCGCCCGCCGGCGTTCCCGCCCGTGCAGCCGCCCGCCGGCGGCGCGGTCGGTCGTCAGCCGGCGCTCACCGAACAAGAGCGCCTGTGGCTCGACTTCCGCATCCGCTCCGGCACGATCTCGCGCGGGGTGCAGGAGGCCCGCAACGCCGGCCTCGACTTCCCGCAGTTCGGCCGCAACTACCCGAACCAGACGCAGAACGCGGAGCCGAAGAAGGACGCCAAAGAGCCGGCGAGGGACTTCGTCGGGCCGGTCGATCCGGTCGCCGACAAGCTCAAGAAGGCCGGAGACGCGGTGAAGCAGCTCAACGGCGAGCAGCGCCGCGGGTCGCTGACCGAGCACCTCGCGACGCTCGTGATGGGCATCGACCGCCGCCGGGGTTTGGACGAGGTCGAGCGGGCCATCGAGGAGCAGCGGCGGCGCGACGTGCTGGTGACGGACGACGTGCTGACCGCGCTGGCGTGGGCGCTGCGGGTCGCCCGCGGCGCGACCGGCGGCACGCCGG
>SXHE01000081.1 GCA_005773755.1 Planctomycetia bacterium | reverse complement strand
TGAGCACCTCGTGCGGCGCGCCCGGTATCTGCCGTGACACGTTCCGGTGAATCTTCTCCAGTTCCTTCATCAAGTGGGTCTGCGTGTGGAGCCGGCCGGCGGTGTCCACGATGAGGACGTCGAACCCGCGGGCTTTGGCCTTCTCGCACGCGTCGTGAGCCACCGCGGACGGGTCGGCGTTCTGGCCCTGCTTGACGATCTCGCAACCGATGCGCCCGGCCCACACGGTCAGTTGCTCGACCGCGGCGGCGCGGAACGTGTCGCACGCCGCCAGCAGCACCTTCTTGCCGTCCGACTGGAACTTCTTCGCGAGCTTGGCGATGGACGTGGTTTTCCCAGAGCCGTTCACGCCGGCGATCATCACGACCGTGGGGCCGGTCGCCTGATAGTCGATGCCGGGGCTGGCGTCGGTAAGCAGGTCGCGCAGCTGCGCCTTGACGAACGCTTCGATCTCGCCGGAGATTTCCTTGTCGCGGAACGCCTGGCGCACGCGCTCCACGATCACGAGCGTGGCTTGCGTGCCCACGTCCGCGAGGTAGAGCCGCTTTTCGAGTTCGTCGAGGAACGCCTGATCGACCCGGCCCTTGCCGCGGAGCAGGTCGAACACGCCCGTGAACGCGCCTTTCGTCTTCGCAAGCCCCGCCTTGATTCCCTTCCACAGCCGACCGAGCATGTGCGCCTCTGGTGAGTGTGCGAGTGACGCACCTCATTGTATCGGACGCGAACCCGGTAGCCGCTCGTCACCGCTTTGCGCGCTCGGCGGGCGCGAGCGAGTCCCAGACGCGGATCGTGCGGTCCCCGGACCCGGACACCAGCCGCGTTCCGTCCGGGCTGAAGGCGAGCGAGTGGACGTAGTCGTCGTGCCCGCTCAGTTCCGCCAGTTCCTTCTGCGTCGCCACGTCCCAGAGGCGGATCAGGTTGTCCGCGCACCCGACCGCCAACAACTTCCCGTCCGGGGCGAACGCGACCGAATACACGTTCGTACCCTGTTTCAGCGCCGGTCCGACCTGTTCGCCGGTCGCGGCGTCCCACAGCCGCACGGTGCCGTCGTGCGAGCCGCTCGCGAGCATCGTCCCCTGCCGGTTCCACGCCACCGCGTACGCCCCCATCGTGTGGCCCACGCAGTTGAGAGCGACCGATTTCGTCTCAACGTTCCAGACGCGCACGTTGTTCGCGGTGGCCCCCCCCTCACCGGCCGCGACGATGTGCCGCCCGTCCGGACTGAACGCCAGATCGCGGATCGGGGTGACGGGTGTGTCGAGTACCGCGACCGCAGCCCGCGTGTTCACGTCCAACAGGTGTATCTTGCCATCGGGCATGGCCACGGCGAGCAGTTCCCCGTTCGGGCTGAACGTGAGCCGCCCGTCCTGCCACGCGGAATAGCCCAACGGCCAGGTGTGGAGCAGTTCACCGGTGTTCGCGTCCCAGAGCCGGGTGCCGTCGCGCGCGAGCGTCGCGAGCACGGTGCCGGTCGGGTGAATCGCGATCGAGGGGACGATACCCGGCTTGCCGTGCGCGAGCGCGAACAGTTGCCGTCCGCTGGTCGCGTCCCAGACCCGCGCGGTGCCGTCCCACGCGGCCGACGCGATCCGCTTGCTGTCCGGGTGGAACGCGACGCTGTACACGAACTTCTCGTGCCCGCGGAGTGTGGAGCCGCGCTCGAGCGCGTGAAGGTCCCACACGCGAACGGTCCCGTCGGACGCGCCCGATACGATCGACTTGCCGTCGGCGTGGAACCCGACGCGAGTCACTTCCATCGTGTGGCCGTGGAGCACGCCCAGCACCCGCCCGGTCTTTGCGTCCCAGTACCGAATGGTGCGGTCTTGCGCGGCCGAGACGAGGCGCGAACCGTCCGGGCTGATCGCGACTTGGTGAACCCAACCTGTGTGGCCGTTCAGAACCAGTTGGGCCTCCCGAACGACCGGGGGGCCGGCCGGGGTCGCGTCCCACACGCGCACCGTGCGGTCCATCCCGCCCGTAATGAGGCGCGTCCCGTCCGGGCTGAACACGATGTGGTTGAGCTGGTTCTCGTGCCCGCGGTACGTGGCGACCAACCGCCCGGTCGCGGTGTCCCACACGCGGAACAAGTTGCTCGGATACGCCTGGGCGACGACTATCCGGTCGCCCCCCGGGCTGTATCGGTACATGAGCATCTCGCCGGTATGGTCGCGCAGGTCCGCGATCGACCGCCCGGTCTTCATGTCCCACAGGCTCAGCACGTCGCCCGGGGCGCGACACAGTACGGTCCGGCTGTCCGGGCCGACGTGAAGGGTGATCGCGGACGGGTGGCGGAAGGCGAGCAACTGTTTCCCGCTCGCGACGTCCCACACGCGGGCCGTGTTGTCCGAGCCGACCGTGAACACCCGTGTGGAGTCCGAGGTGAAGCCGATTTCGCCGAGGTGTTCGCCCGGTGCGCCGAGCGACCTCAGCGCCCGCCCGGTCGCGACCTCACACAACATGACGGGGCCGTTTCGGACCGAGTAGGCGAGGGTCACGCCGTCGTCGCTGACCGCGTGCGCGTGCGCCTTGACCTCCGGCCCCACCAACCGCCTGTCGACCCGTGCGACGGTGTCGCGAACAGAAATGGCTCCGTCGTCGTCACGGATCGAGACCCAGCGCCCGTTGGCGGTGATCTGCGCCCGCCCCGCTTGCTCGCTCCGCCCGGGGAACGCGAACACCGACTTGTCGAGTTGCGCGTGGAGCAAGTTCCACACCCAGTCACGGTACTTTTCGGGTACGTCGTCGAGCGCGCGGCGGGCCGCGTTGATGTCGTGGAGGCGCAGCGCGCCGGACGCGGCGAGCAGGTTGCCCCGGTATCGCTCGAACCGCTCATTGTGCGCGGCCACTTGTGCGTCCGCGAGGGCGCGCTCGGCGGTTGCGGCGCTCTCGTTGGCACGGGCCGCGTTCGCGTTGGCGCGGGCCGCGTTCGCACGCGCGTCGTCCATCTTCCATACGATCCCGATGAGCCCGGCCACCGCGACCAGACACACCGCGACCGAGAGCACCGCGACCGCCGGGTTGCGCTTCGCCCATCGCGCCGTGCGCTCCAGGCCCCCGACCGCGCGCGCCTTGATGGTGCGCCCCGCCAGAAAGCTGTCCAGGTCGTCGGCCAGCGCGTCCGCGCTCTCGTACCGCTTGGCCGGGTTCTTCTCCAGGCACTTCAGGCAGATGGTTTCGAGGTCGCGCGGCACGCCCGGTTGCAACCGGCGTGGAGGCACCGGTTCCTCGCGCGCGGCCAGCAGCATCGTGTCCGCGAACGTCTCGCCCTGGAACGGAACGCGGGCCGTCAGCAGCTCGTACAAGATCACGCCCAGCGCGTAGACGTCGATGCCGGGGGCAACCGGTTGCCCGTCCAGTTGCTCCGGGGCCATGTATTCCGGGGTGCCCATCACCGTGCCTGTTCGCGTCAACCCTTCGGTCGCGCGCTCGCTGTCGATCTGCTTGGCGATGCCGAAGTCGGCGATCTTCGGCTCGCCCTCGCGCGTGAGGAGCACGTTTGCGGGCTTCAGGTCGCGGTGAATGACACCCAGCCGGTGGGCCGCGTGCGCCGCGCGGGCCAGGGTGCCCACGGTCTTCGCCGCGGCGCGCGGCGGCTGCGGGGCGTTGGTGTGCTGGGCCAGACTGCCGCCGTCCACGAACTCCAGCGCGATGAACGGGCCGGCGTGCCGCTCGTCGCGACCAGGTTCGACCAGCCCGACCTCGAACACCTGAATGATGTTCGGGTGCTGGAGCTTGGCGATGGCCTCGGCCTCGGCCCGGAACCGCTCGCGGAACTCCGGGTCCGCCAGTGCGTCGCCCCGGAGCGTCTTGATCGCGACGCGCCGGCCCAGTTCTTTGTGTAGGGCTTCGTAGACGATTCCCATTCCGCCGGTGCCGACCACGGAAATGAGCTCGTAGCCCCAGATGTGCGGGAAACTCCGGTCTCCGGTCGGCGGCAGCGGGGTCGTGGCTAGGTTGACGTGCTGAGTGGCGGGAAGCGCCTTTCGCTCTTGCTTCGCGTGGCTGAGACGGAAGGTGGGACCTGATGCGACCGGGTCGCGAGGGGCATGGGGCGTGCGCACGGGGGGCACTCCAAAACGGCGGGCCGCTGGACTGCCTGAAAGATGCTACACAACCGACCAGAAAGCAACTTGCTACGTTACCCGTGATTCAGAAAGGAGATGCGCCGATACGACGGCCAGCGCCGCGGCCCGAAGTGCCACAGCGCTGACGGAAGCTCCCTTATTTGGGTGCGGGCACGGTCGTCCGCGTCTCGGTCGTCTTCGCGTTCAGTTTGATCGTGAAGCCGGTACCCTCGCCGTTGATCTTGAACTCCATCACGGTCGTGCTCTTCCCCTTCGGGGAGGTGCCGTCCACGCACCCGTCGCCGGTCATCGAGACCGACAGCGACCCGTCCTTCACCTTGACTTCGCCCTTACCGCCCAGGTCGGTGATCGGGGCCGCGACCTTGATCTCAAGTACCGCGAACTGCTTGCCGTCTTCCTTGTACGCCTTCGTCAGCTTGCCGCTGGCCTCGATCTTGGTCGCGTCCAACTTCAACCCTTCGCCGCCCAGCCCCTTCGTCAGCTTCTCCGCGTCGATCCTCCACGATTCGCCGGGCTTCAAGTTCTTCTTCGGGAACATGATGTCGCGGGCCTCGTCCTTATCCTGCTTGTTGAACTCGGCATCGAGAATCCGCGCCGCGTCCGCGGCGACGGGTTTACCGTCCACGGTGTAGGCGTACTTGTCGCCCTTCTTCTCGATGAGCACCTTCTTCCCTTCAACGGAAAGCGTCGTACTCTTGGCGTCCGTCGTCGTCTCGGCCTTCTCGTAGGTGCGGGTCATTTTGGTCGGTTTGGGGGCGTCCTTCGCGACGGCCAGCACTTCGTCGACGTACACGAACGACTTGCCTTTCACTTCCTTCTTGGCCATGTCGTTGCCGCCGACCGTGATTGTCAGGTCGGAGTCGGTCTTTTCCGTCACAGTGATCTTGACGCGGTCTCCGACCCGCGGCTTGTCCATCTTGATCTCGATCGCCTCTTGCCCGGCGGCCGAAGCCGCGACGAGAGCGACGAGAGCGCCCGCGAACAGTGCCTTGCGCATTGCGAACCTCGTGTGTGGGAGAACCGGTGCGCGTGGCACAACAGCGCCGGGCGACACCACCGAACATCCTATCCGATTCCACTGCGCCCGCCACCGCCGCGCGCACTTGGCCGGTTTGCGGTTGTCCATAAGCTATTCGGAGTTTGCGCCGATCAACCCCTCTATTCGCAGCCACAATGCCGAAACGTACCGACAT
>SXHE01000815.1 GCA_005773755.1 Planctomycetia bacterium | reverse complement strand
CCGCGAGTTGCCCGCGGCGCGGCGCACGGAGGTCATCAAACTCGACCGCGAGCTGCACGCCCTCGACGCGCCGGCCCGCGACCGCCACTTCCGCGCGCTGGAGGCCTACGCCGCGTGGCTCGAACGGCTGCCCGACGGCGAGCGCCGCGGCGTCCTCGCGGCTGCCACCCCCGGCCTGCGGCTCGACACGATTGGGAAGATTCGCGACCAACAGTGGGTGAACGCGCTGCCGCCCGCGCTGCGCGGCAAGACCGAACTGATTCAGCAGTGGCGCGACGACGAGGCCCACCGGCGCGAGCGCTGGGCGTTCGTGATGCGCCACGTGGAGGCGTTCGCCGCGAACAAGGCCCCGTGGCCGTTCGACACCGAGGCCGGGCGCAAGGAGGTGATCGAGTTCGCGAAGCACGCCTTCAAGACCGACGACCCCAAGAAGTGTCGGCTCTCGACCGAAGAACTGGCCGAGTACCGGCGGACGCTCCAGGTCGCGGAGCGCGAGAACGCCTGGGCGTGGTACGGGCTGTTCGTCTACCAGCTCAGCGCGCGCCACCCGTACCTGCCCGAATCGGACAGCGCGAAGCTGATGATCGCCGAGCCGAACGACCTGCCGGATCAGTACGCGCGACTGTTCAAGAAGAAGGACGGCTCGTGGCGGTTCAAACAGACGACGATCGGCAAGTGGCCGGACTTCCCGCTCGAAGTGTTGAAAGACGTGTCGTTCCTGAAGTTCCTACCGCCGAACCCGCCGTTCGGCCCGCCCCCGCTCGGCCCGGCGCGGCTCGCGGACTTCAAGCCCGTGGTGCGCGAGTTCGCGACGAAAGAACTGTTCCCGAAACTGAGCGGCGACGAGAAGAGTTCGCTCCAGCGGCTCGAAGGGAAGTGGCCGGACTACCCGCAGCGGTTCGTCCAGTACGCGCGGCAGCACGACCTGACCGTGCCGGGCGTGACGCTCCCCGGTCCGCCCAAGAAGTGGGACGCGACCTACGGCACGCGCCAGGGCGCGCCGCCGAAGTAGTTGAATTGCGAAGCCGCGAGCGGCTTCAGGCAACCACGTTGCGCAGCGTGCCGATGCCGGCGATGCTGATGCTCACGTCGTCGCCGTGAGCGAGGGTGAACTCGTCCGGGGGCACGATCCCGGTGCCGGTCAGCAAGAGCGCCCCGTTGGGGAACTCGTTCTCCTTGAACAGCCACTCCGCGAGGCTCTCCACCGTACGTGCCATCTGCGCCAGCGTGGTCGCGCCCTCGAACGCCACCCTGCTCGCGCGCTTGATGACGAGCTTGATCTCGACGCCCGCGAGCGGCGGCATCAGGGCCGCCGGGGTGACGAGCGGGCCGACCGAGCACGAGCCTTTGTAAATCTTCGCCTGCGGCAGGTACAGCGGGTTCTCGCCCTCGATGTCGCGCGAACTCATGTCGTTGCCGATGGTGTACCCGACGATCTTCCCCTTCGGCGAGATGACCAGCGTGAGTTCCGGTTCCGGCACGCTCCACTTGGCGTCGGCCCGGATGCGCACCGGGTTGCCGGGGTGAACGAGGCGCGCGGGCGTGGCCTTCAGGAACAACTCCGGCCGGTCGGCGCTGTACACCTTGTCGTAGAACTGGGCCGCGCCCTTCGATTCCTCTTCGCGCGCGACCTTGCTCCGCTTGTACGTCACCCCTGCGGCCCACACCTCTTGCTGGTCGACGGGCGCGAGCCACGCCTGGCTCGACGCCGGGCTGGTGGTCGATTCCATGTCGACGAGCCGGTCCGCGGCGGCGACCGGGTCCGGGCTGTGAAGGAGGTCCGCAAGCGTCCGCACGTTCGGGTCGCGCTTCATGTTGAGGTTCAGCACGCTCTTTGCTCGCACCCACACGACCGCGGTCTCGCCCGTGGGTAACTGCACCTTACCGAACTGCATGGGGGCACCTGGAGAGAAGGCAAGAAACAAGCGCGCGAGTTCGCGCGATAGTGATAGAAGGCAGGAAGTCAGATCGGGACGTTTAGCGTTCGACCCGCAGGGGCGAGCGCCATTATCGACCCTGCGGGTCGAACGCTAAACGAGGTCGGGCGTCTCAGTTGGGCGGCGCAGCAGTTACACGAACTTGTACACGCCGGGCGTGGGCACGGGCGGCGTCTCGATCGCGCCCCACTCGTACTTGGCCGGGGCGATGTTCTGGTTCGACGCCATCAGTTGCTTCCAGGTGAGCCGCTTGCCGGTGTACGCGGCCTCGCGCGCCATGATCGCCATGAGCGTGCTGTGCGCCGCGTTCTCGCCGTCGTTGATGAGCTTGCCCGCGCGGATGCCGGCGAACAGCTCGTCGTGCTCCACCTGATACATGTCCTTGACCTTCGTCTCGCTGCCGAACTCCCACTCCTTGCCGCCGGCCTGCGTGATGCTGTGGGCCATCAGTTGGGCCGAGCCGCGGGTGCCGATGACGTGGTCGTTCACGTTGCCGTCGCACCCCGGCATCTGGCGGCAGAACGAGAACAGTTTCGCGCCGTCGGCGTATTCCAGCGTCGCGCCGAAGTGGTCGTAGATGTGGCCGAACTTGGGGTCGCGGCGCTGCTGCCGGCCGCCGACGCCGGTCGCGGCGACGGGCATCTTCCCGCCGAACACCCAGTTCGCCTTGTCGAAGTTGTGGCAGTGCTGCTCGACGATGAAGTCGCCGCTGAGCCAGGTGTAGTAGTACCAGTTGCGCATCTGGTACTCCATCGGGGTCCACTTCGGGTCGGAGCCGCGGTGCCAGATCGGGCCGGTCAGGTAGGTGACGTGCATCGCGCTGATGTCGCCGATGGCCTTGTCGTGGATGCGCTTCACGGTCTCGCGCTTGGCGAGGTCGTAGCGGTAGCAGTAGCCCGAACAGAGGCTCACGTTCTTCTGCTTGGCGAGCTTCGCGGTCTCCATCACCGACTTTGCGCCGGCCACGTCCACCGCGACCGGCTTCTCGCAGAACACGTGCTTGCCGGCGTCGATGGCGGCTTTCAGGTGGATCGGCCGGAAGCCGGGCGGCGTGGTGAGCAGTACGACATCGACGCCGCACTCGAGCAACTTCTTGTAGCCGTCGAAGCCGTCGAACTTGCGCTCCGGGGTCACGTCGATCTTGCCGGCGATGTCCTCGATCTTCTTGAGGTTGCCGAGGCTGCTATCGAGCCGGTCCATGAAGGCGTCGCACATGGCGACCAGCTTCACCTTGGGGTCGGCGCGGAGCGCTTGCTTGGCGGCCCCGGTGCCGCGGTCGCCGCACCCGACGAGACCCACGCGCAAGGTGTCGTCGCCGGCGGCCATCGCGCCGGGGAGCAGGGCCACGGACGCCGCCGCCGCGGTGGTGGCTTGAAGGAACGCACGCCGGTTCGTGTCGGACATGGCAGCCTCGAAGAAGGAGAGGAGCGGGGAAGTATCTATTGTGCGCGAAGACCGGCGCGCGGGCTACCAGATTTGGTTTTCCCTTGCCCCGCGCTCGCGCATCCGCTTTGCTGGTGGCTCGGCTCACCGAACACTCAGAGGGAATCGCCGTGCTCCGCCTGTACGCTGCGCTCGCCGTCACACTTGCGCTTACCTGCCCCGCGGAGGCCCAGAACCCGCGCGAGAAGAAGGTGCGCGACGACAAGGTCAAGGTCGAGGCCGACGGGTTCTGGATCTACAACAACTTGCCCAAAGCGATGGAGCAGGCGAAGGCCGAGAAGAAGCCTGTCGTCGTCGCCCTGCGGTGCATCCCGTGCGAGGAGTGCGTCAAACTCGACGACAACCTCGTCGACAAAGACCCGACGCTGCGCCCGCTGCTGGAGAAGTTCGTTCGGGTGCGGGTTGTTTCCACGAACGGCCTCGATCTGTCACTGTTCCAGTACGACTACGACCAGAGCTTCGCGGTGTTCTTCCTGAACGCGGACGGGACCGTGTACGGGCGGTTCGGCACCCGCTCGCACCGCACCAACTGGGTCGGCGACGTGTCGCTCGACGGCCTCGCGCGGGCGATGGAGGGCGCGCTCGACGCGCACGCGGGCTACCCCAAGAACAAGGAGCAGTTCGCGGCGAAGATCGGGCCCAAGCCGCTGTTCCCGGTGCCGGAGAAGTTCCCGTCGCTGGGCAAGTACAAATCCGAACTCGACTACAAGGGCAATGTCGTCCAGAGCTGCATCCACTGCCACCAGATCGGCGACGCGATCCGCGACGTGTACCGCAAGAAGATGGAACCGCTGCCGGACGAGGTGCTATTCCCTTACCCGCACCCGAAGGCGCTGGGGCTGATCCTCGACCCGAAGGAGCGCGCCACGGTGAAGAGCGTCGAGAAGGGCACGCCCGCTTCGGACGCCAGGTTCAAAGCCGGCGACAAGATCACGGCCCTCAACGGTCAGCCGCTGCTCTCCATCGCGGACGTGCAATGGGTGCTTCACAACACCCCCGCGACCGGCGCGCGGCTGAAGGCGGACGTGATCCGTGACGGCCAACCCGTCGCGCTCACGCTCCGATTGGACGCCGGCTGGCGCGTGGCCGACGACATCTCGTGGCGGTCCAGCTCGTGGGGCCTGCGGCGGATGGGCACGGGCGGGATGCTACTCGAAGCGCTGACCGACGAGCGCCCCGCGGGCGTGCCCAAAGACGGCATGGCCCTACGCGCGAAGCACGTCGGTCAGTTCGGGGCGCACGCCGCGGCAAAGAACGCCGGCTTCCTCATGGGCGACGTCATCATCTCCTTCGATGGCCGCACGGACCTATTGCGCGAAACGGACCTGTTCGCCCACGCCCTGCGCAAGCTGAAACCGGGCGACAAGGTCGCTGTCGCGATTGTGCGTAACGGTGCGAAGAAAGAAATGACGCTGCCGATG
>SXHE01000814.1 GCA_005773755.1 Planctomycetia bacterium | reverse complement strand
GCGCGTAGGCATTGCCCCCCCCTGCCCTTCAGGGTGGGGGGGCCGGGGGGGGTAGGTTCTTCGAGGGCCGGCGCGGTGGCAGGTTGAGCACGTCGCATCCGCAGCAGTATCGCCGCACCCGCGGGAAGCATCATCCACACGTCGCGCTGGGCGTGGCAGAACTCCGGCACGAACAGGTAGAACGCGGCGCAGGCGGCGGCGCACCATGCCACGGCCGCGCCGCTCGCGCCGGCCCGCCGCGCCCACCACAGCAGCCCCGCGACCACCAGCACCACGATGAGCAGATCGACCGCGCGCACGGCCAACTGGCTGGTGCCGAGCGTGCCGCGAACGGCCGCGAGCGCCCAGACGAAGCCGGGCGGGTTGGTGTCGAACACGTCGCGGTAGTGGACGCCGCCGGTGGAGATTTCCCGCGCCGCCACCGCGTACAGGGTCGCGTCGCACCACAAGGGCATGCGCAAGAATAGGGGCACGCCGAGCGCGAGGAATGCCCCGGCGACGAGCCAGCCGAGCGCGGCCGACCGCCACGGATACCAGCGCGGGCGCACGTCGTTCATGGGTACGGGTTCTCACTCAAGGGGCGGGGTCGGGTTCGCCGAGGCGGTCGAGCTTGTCCCAGTCGGGTACGCGGATCAGGCCCAGCGCCTTCGGGTCGACCTCGTGAACGATGTAGCGGCCGGAGCGGAACGTGACGCGCTGGTTCCACGGGAACCGGGCGCGCTCGGCCGGGGGCAGCCAAAGTGGGAGCGGATCGCCCGCGCGCCACGAGCTTTCGCGGGTGACGGAGTCGCGGTCCCAGGTCGTGCGCAACAGGTCGCTGACGACGAACCGCTGCCGGCTGGCCGCTACTTCCGCCGCGATCACTCGCTGCTTCGACTTGATGCCGAACGCGGTGCCGAAGTGCATATACCGCGTCGCCGGGTCGAGGTCGAGCATCAGGTACAGCGGGTGCGTGCTGTCGTGCCAGCAGTTTAGTTCGCCCGGTCCGAGTTGCTTCGCGCTCAGGAACCCGGCCACCGCTTCGAGGTCGGTCCAGTTCGTGCCGCAGTGGATGTTGGTGTAGGTGCCGAGCTGGTTCCGCAGATCGGCCGAGCCGCCTTCGGCCCGGCACCGCGGCCACAGGCGCACGATCCGCGGCTCCGCGAGCGCGTGCTTCTCGATCTGAATCTGGAGGTTGTCGCCGTTGAAGCCGTCCGCGGCCAACTTGACTGTGGGCGACACGTCGGCCGCGTGCGCCAGCGCGCCGGCCACAACGAACCACACGAGGTACGCGAACCCGAAGCACCAGCGCTGGCTGGCGACGAGCGCCATGCCGAGGAACGTGAGCGGGACGTGGACGTAGTCGAACGCTTTCTGCACGAAGACGACTTGAGCCATCCATGCGAGGTAGCACGCGGCGAGCAGCGCGCGGGCCGCGATCTCGCGCTCGCTCGTTGCCGCGAGATAGTACCGGCTCCGCACCCGCGCGGGTTCGGCCGGTTTGCGCGACCACACGCGCGCTTCCAACAGCGCGAGGACCGCGAGCGGGAGGGCGACGAACTGCAGGTTGCTCCACGGGCGGAAGCAGTTGAACACGGTGCCAAAGCGCATGGAGAGCGAGCCGGCTTCTGAGAGGTAGTCTGTGTTCCAGTTCAGGAAGATGTCGAGGAAGTACGGCCACGCGCCGGAGCCGACGAGCCACAGCACGCCGGGCGCGCCCGCGAGCACGCCGCCGAGGATCAAGCCGGCGAGGTCGGCGCGCACGTTGCGCCCCGGTTCGCGCCGCGCGATCAGCACCGCGGACACCCCCCACACCGCCAGCGCCGGCACGACGACGTGCGGCTTGAACCAGACCGCTATGCCCCAAACGAAGCCTTCGAGAATTGCCGCCGCTTGCGGCTTCGCGAGGGAACCGCTCACGCGCTTCAGCCTCAGCCGGCAGGCGAGCACCGCGGGCAGCGTCATCCACACGTCGCGCTGGACGTGGCTGAACTCGGAGGTGAACGGGTAGAACAGCGCGATCGCGGCGACGAACCACGCGACCGCGTACCCGGTGCCGCCACACCGCCGCACCCAAACGCACAGCACGAAGGTGATCGCGCCGACAACGATCAGGTCGGCGGCGCGCAGCACCTCGTAGCCCCAGCCGAACGCGGCGCGGATCGCGGCCATGCTCCAGTCGATCCCGGGCAGGTTGGTGTCGAACACGTCGCGGTACTGGACCCCGCCGCGCAGGATGGTCCGCGCGACCATGTCGTGAAGCGTCACGTCGTTCCACGGCGGCAGGCACAGGAACAGCGGCACGCCGGCGACAAGGGCGAGCGCCGCGACGACACAGCCCAGCGCGGCGGAGCGCCACGGTCGCCACCGCGCGCGGGACTCGTTGTCTGTCGGGAGTGGGGTCGGCGCGGTCAGCGGTGGGTACTCGTCAGCGGGTGTCGGAGCGATGAGGGCATGATACCGATGATACCGCTCCGCAATCCGCAATCCGCAATCTGAGTAGTCGCTCCCCGGTCCGTTCGCTATCATTCCAGTTCTCAGAGAATCGTGGCACCGAGGAGCCGCCGTGGCCGTTCGTATCCGAATGAAGCAGATGGGCCGGACCCACCGGCACTACTACCGCATCGTCGCCATCGACTCGCGCCAGCCGCGCGACGGCAAGGTGATCGAGGAGCTGGGCACCTACGACCCGCACGTGAAGACGAAGAGCGAGCGCGTCACGCTCCGCCCCGCGCGGATCAAGTACTGGCAGAGCGT
Source organism: Planctomycetia bacterium (assembly GCA_005773755.1). Taxonomy (GTDB): domain Bacteria; phylum Planctomycetota; class Planctomycetia; order Gemmatales; family Gemmataceae; genus Gemmata. Next base: position 2,575 of record SXHE01000814.1, on the reverse strand, counting down.
CGGCGCGCTGCCGTCCGAGCACTGCGCCGCCATCTTCAAGAAGCACTTGAAGAAGTGGGAAGAGATCGAGGCCACCAACGCGGCGAAGGCCGCCGAGGAAGCCGCGAAGAAGGCCGCCGAAGGCGACGCGCCGAAGGCCTGAGCCTCCCGCGGGTGAGCCATGCGGTTCGACGTGCTGACGCTGTTCCCCGGCATCTTCGACAGCTACCTGAAGCAGAGCCTGCTCGAAGACGCGATCCTGGCCGGGCTGGTTCAGGTCAACGCCTGGAACATCCGCGACTGGACCAGCGACAAGCACAACCGTGTGGACGACCGGCCCTACGGCGGCGGCCCCGGTATGGTGCTGATGGCGCAGCCGGTGGTCGATTGCGTCGCGGCGGTGCAGGCAACGGCCGACGTGCCGGGCAAGTTGGTGATGCTCACACCCGCCGGCGAGCGGCTGACGCAGCGAACCGTTGAGAAACTGGCGACGGAACCGCGGTTGCTGCTCCTGTGCGGGCGCTACGAGGGGTTCGACGACCGCATCCGGCAGTTGTTGAACCCGACCGAGATTTCCGTCGGCGACTTCGTGTGCAACGGCGGCGAAGTCCCGGCAATGGTACTGATCGACACGATCATCCGCTTGGTCCCCGGTGTGCTGGGCGATCAAGCGAGTGCGGCCGACGAGTCGCACAGCGAAGACGGACGCCTCGAGTACCCGCAGTTCACGCGGCCGCGCGTGTTCCAGGGGCTTGAGGTTCCAGGGGTTCTCGTGGGCGGGAACCACGCCGCGGTCGCGAAGTGGCGACGCGAGCAGAGCGAACAACGCAGCAAGAACAAGCCAAGCTGAAAGGGAAGGTGGGCCATGATCTCGCCCTTAATGAAGATCGTCGAAGAGAGCATTCGCAAGCCGGACGTGCCGGACTTCCGCATCGGCGACCGCATCGAGGTTCACCAGAAGATTCTCGACGGGGCGAAGGAGCGGGTCCAGGTGTTCGAGGGCGACGTGATCGGCCGGCACAACGGCGGCGCGCGCGAGACCGTCACCGTGCGCCGGCTGGTGCAGGGCGAGGGCGTCGAGCGCATCTTCCTGATCCACTCGCCGCGCATCGCCAAGATCGTGGTGAAGAAGGCCGGCTCGGTGCGCCGGGCCAAGCTGTACTACCTGCGCGACCGCGTGGGCAAGAAGACCAAGATTCGCGACGACGTGAAGCGCCAGACGCAGATCGACGCCAACCTGAAGACGGCCGCCGAGACCGCGGCGAAGGCCGCGCAGGAGGCCGCCGCCGCCGCGACCGCCGCGGGCGGTGAGAGCAAGTCGGCCGCCAAGAAGCGCGCCCGCAAAGAGGCCGAGGCCGCCAAGAAGAAGTAGCCCGTGGGCGCACCCGACGCCACACCCGAACCCGAAAAGCCGCTCCCGTCCCGGGGCGGCTTTTCGCGCTGGAAGTGGTGGAAGCGTTGGTTCGGCCGCCGGAGCGAGCGGGCCGCGGCCCGGTTCCTCCGCGCCCTCCGCTACCGGCTGCTCGCAGCCAACGTCTCCGACGCGCAGGGCGAACTGGACATCCTCGCCCTCGACGGCCAAACGCTCGTCATCGTCGAAGTGCGCTCGACCTCCAGCGACCGACCCGACGCGGTTCGAGAGACCGCCGCATCGGTCGATCTGCGGAAGCAGAAGAAGATCACCGAAGCGACCGCGCGATTCCTCGCCAAGCGCCGACTACTGGGGAAGATCGCGGTTCGGTACGACGTGCTCGTCATCGCGTGGCCCGAACGCGCGCGCGAACCGACCTTCAAGCACATCCCTCATGCCTTCGAGTCCACCGGCCGCTTCCAGTTCTTCACCTGATATCACACCGGCGGGCTGACGCCGCGCCGCTCGCGAGGACGTGCCATGCAGTTCCCCCCCGTCGATGAACAGCTCGCGGTGATCCTGCGCGGGGCGGCGCAGGTCGAGACGCGCGACGAACTGCGCAAGAAGCTGGAGCGGAGCGCCGCCACCGGCAAGCCGCTGCGCGTCAAGTACGGCATCGACCCGACCGGGTTCGACGTTCACCTGGGCCACACGGTCCCGCTGCGCAAGCTCCGCCAGTTCCAAGAACTGGGCCACACCGCGGTCCTCATCATCGGCACCGCGACCGCGGCCGTCGGCGACCCCAGCGGGCGCGACGCCAGCCGGCAGGGACTCACGACGGAGCAGATCGACAAGAACGCGCAGACGTACCTGACGCAGATCGCGAAGGTGATCGACGTGACGAAGGCCGAAGTGCGGCCGAACGGCTCGTGGTTCGACGCCTTCACCTTCGCGCAAATGCTGAAGCTGCTCGGCAGCACGACGGTTCAGCGGATGATCGAGCGCGACGACTTCAGTAAGCGGATCAAGGCCGGCACCGCGATCTACCTACACGAGTGCCTGTACCCGCTCATGCAGGGCTGGGACTCGGTCGAGATCAACGCCGACGTGGAACTCGGCGGCACGGAGCAACTCTACAACCTGATGGTCGGCCGCGACCTCCAGCGCGCCGCCGCACAGGAACCGCAAATCTGCTTCCCAATGCCGATCCTCCGCGGACTGGACGGCGAGAAGAAGATGGGCAAG
>SXHE01000813.1 GCA_005773755.1 Planctomycetia bacterium | reverse complement strand
TTCTAGCTTCTTTCATCCACCCTTTTTTGAGCGCCGTCACGAGCCGGGCGGCGGTGAGCGGGGCGAGCGGGCCGCGGGTCGGCAGGGCGCGGGTCGCGCCGAGGTATCGCTCCTCCCGACCGAGGGTCAGCATCAGATCGAACGTCGCTCGGTCGTCGAGTGCGTGTTCACTCGGGAACGCGGAGAGAGCGTAAACGACCTTGAGAACGTCTTTCTCCGCCACCGCGACATGGAGCAACTCCTTGGCCCCGTTCAGGTCGTCGCACCGTGCGAACGCCATGCGCCAGCCGACCGCCCGCGTCTCCGCGTCCTTGTCCTTCAACCCCGGCAGGTACAGCGCGATGTCGGTCAGGTCCAACTCTTTCAGCGCCGAGAGGCCGACCCGCTTCTGGGCCGGGTCCCCGGTGCGGACCAGTTCGGCGGCCAGTTCCCCGAGTTTCTGGCGCTCGGCGTAGTTCGGCTTGGTGCGCAGCCAGTGGCCGACCCGCGCGGGCATGTAGGCCGCGCGGTCGTCGCGGTGGTGCCAGCCCGAGGAGTCGAGGAAGCTCCCGTCGTACCCCGGGTAGCGCGCCCACGGGTATCGCAACAGAACGGGGAGCGCGTCGTTCGGTCGGCCCCCGAACAGTAGCGCGTGGGCGACCGCAGTGCGGACCACGGGGTCGTTGTCTTTGAGCAGCGCGCGCGCGGCCGGGATGCGATCCGCGGGGAACTTGGCGTACCAGTCGACAGGGAACCGCTCATCGGAACTGGGGGGTTCGCGGTCCGGCCGCGCGGCAGGAACCTTTCGGGGAAATGCGTCACACAGGTTCGCGGCGGCGCGGTGGCGCACTTCGGGGTCGGTCGCGCGCCCCAGTTCGTCGATCCAGATCGCCTCCAGCCCGGCGGTCTCCGCGTACCGCCGCGCCCGCGCGTGCCCCGGGTGTTTTGGGTCCAGTGCCGGCCCGCGAACGGCGTCCCGCACGACCGCGTCGTGCCCGGGCCCGGTCAGTTCGAGCAGCCGGTACGCTTCCGTGAATACCTTCGGGTCCGAAGAGCCGATCGCGCCGGCGGCCACCGACCGCACGAGGCGCGTGGCCGCGGCAACGTCGTCGGGCCTCAGTTGCGCGTTAAGGGGCCCGCCGGTCGGGATCCAGTCCCAAGCGGTCACCGCGGCCTTCAGGTGTTCCGCGGCCCGGTCGGGGTCCAACCGGCCGAGGGCGGCGTGGGCCGCGTACGTGACCAGCGGGGAGCGCTTGGCCGCGATCAGCGCCCGGATGTCTTCCACGGCCCCGGCGTCTTGGGCCTGAACGAGGTTGGTCAGCGCTTCGAGTCGCACACCCACCTGCTCGTCGCCCAGTTGGGCACGGCCGGGCTTGTGGACCGGAGCTTCCTTCTTAGGTTCCGGTTCCGGCGCGGCCGGCTTGTTAACCTCAGCCGCCTTCTCGGGGTCGGGTTCCGGCGCGGGCGGTTGCGGCTTTCCGCAGCCCAACGGCGCGACCAGCAGGACCGACACAACGACTGTTCGTAGGAACACGGGTGCTGCCTCCAATGTGCTCGCGCCCGTAGTGCGACTCGCGCTCGCGAGGTACTTCGACGCGGGCTGCATCGTATTCTGCTCGCGAGCGCGTTGCAACCGTCCCGTCGGGCGGTTGGACTTCCGTCGCCCAGTTGTTGCGGCGGCGAGCGCTGCGAATCACTTCCCATCGCCGCGTCGTGGTGATACCCTCGTAGGTATCCCGCCTGCCGAGGTTCTCCGCTGATGCGCGTCTCCACTCCCCGCTGCTTCGCACTGCTCACCTTCCTCGCCGCGGCCGTCATCGTACCCACGATGAGCGCGCCCACCGGCGCGCAACCGAAGGAGAAGGTCGATCCCGATCACGTCGCGAAGATCGCGAAGGGCACGGAGCTGTTCAAGACCAGCGTGCGCGGCATCCTGCAAGCGAAGTGCGTGAAGTGCCACAGCGGGGAGCGGCTCGAAGGCGAACTGGACATGAACACCCGCGAGGCGCTGCTGAAGGGCGGCGCGCGCGGCCCGGCGCTCGTGTCCGGCGACCACAAGAAGAGCCTGCTGTACCAACTGACGGCGCACCAAAAAGAGCCGCACATGCCGCACGAGCGGGCCAAGCTCGCGGACGCGGACATCGCCAAGATCGCGGAGTGGATCGACCTCGGCGCGCCCTACGACAAGCCCTTCGTCGCCATCGACGAAACCGCCTGGACGAAGAAGGTCACACCCGCAGAAGCCAAGAAACACTGGGCCTACCAGCCGCTGTCGAGCACCAAGCCGCCCGCCGGCGCGCACCCCATCGACGCCTTCTTGCGCGTTAACCTCGACAAGGCCGGCATCAAGCCCAACGCACCCGCCGATAAGCGCACGCTGATCCGCCGCGCGTACCTGGGGCTGATCGGCCTGCCGCCGACGCCGGAACAGGTCGACGCGTTCCTCAAGGACAACACACCGGACGCCTTCGCCAAAGTGGTAGATGGGTTGCTCGCGTCTCAGCACTTCGGCGAGAAGCAGGCCCGGCACTGGCTCGACCTCGTGCGGTTCGCCGAGAGCCACGGGTTCGAGCACGACTACGACCGCCCCACCGCGTACCACTACCGCGACTTCGTCATCAAGGCGATGAACAGCGACCTGCCGTTCGACACGTTCGCGAAGTGGCAGCTCGCCGGCGACGAGATCGCCCCGACCGACCCGCTGGCGCTGATGGCAACGGGCTACCTCGCGGCCGGCGTTCACAGCACGCAGATCACCAAGAACGAGGCCGAGAAGCACCGCTACGACGAGATGGACGACATGCTCGCCAACATCGGCACCACGTTCCTGGGCCTGACGGTCGGCTGCGCCCGCTGCCACGACCACAAGTTCGACGCGATCCCCGCGCGCGACTACTATCGGATGCTGGCCGCGTTCACCACCGTCGTGCGCACCGAGGTCGATCTCGAACTCGACTCGACGAAGTACACCGCCGACAAGAAGGCGTTCGACGCGACGCACCAGAAGTACCTGGACGCGCTCGCGGCGTTCGAGAAGGACAAGCTGCCGGCGAAGTTCGCGGCGTGGGAGAAGGCCAACGCCGGCAAGGTGCTCCCGACGGACGGCTGGATCGTGCCGCGAGTCGCCGCGAGCAAGTCGGCCGGCGGCGCTACGCTCACCGCGCAGCCCGACGGCAGCGTGCTGCTGAGCGGCAAGAACCCGACCACGGAAACGCTGTCGTTCGAGCTGGTCACGGACCTCACGGACATCAAATCACTGCGGATCGAAGCGCTGGCGCACCCGTCGCTGGTAAAGGGCGGGCCGGGCCGCGCGGCCAACGGCAACTTCGCGCTGTCCGACGTGCGCGTGTTCGCGGAGCCGGTCGTTTCCAACGCGAAGGTGCTGCCGGCGCGCGTGAAGCTGGTCGGGGCGCGCGCGACCTTCGAGCAGAAGAACCTCGGCGTGGCCGCGGCCATCGACGACAGCGTGACGACCGCGTGGGCGATTGATCCGCAGTTCGGGAAGGACCACGCCGCGGCGTTCGCGTTCGAGAAGCCGTTCGGCTTCGCCGGCGGCACGAAACTCACGGTCACGCTGGCGTTCAACAACAACACCGGGCACGGCATCGGCCGCCCGCGGATCAGCGTCAGCAGCGCCGAGAAGCCGGCCCTGACGGAACCCGCGCTACCGGAGATCATTCGCGCCGCGCTCGCGCTCGCCGTAGACAAGCGCACGCCGGAGCAGGCCGCCGCGGTGCTGCGGTGGTACGCCCCGCACGACGCCGAGTTCGCCAAGTTGCAGAAGGAGGAGCGCGACCACTTCGCCCAAGCGCCGAAGCCGAACAAGGTGAAGGCGCTCGTGTCCAGCGAGGGGCTGCCCGCGGTCAAGCTGCACACGCAGGCCGAATCGGAGTTCCTGAAGGAGACGCACTTCCTGCGCCGCGGCGACACCGCGCAGAAGAGCGGCGTGGCCGCGGTCGCGTTCCTGCAAACGCTGATGCCGGACGCGGAGGCGCAATCGAAGTGGGTGAAGCCGGCCCCGGCGGGTTCGCGCCTGAGCTACCAGCGCAGCGCGTTCGCGAACTGGCTCACGGACGCCAACGGCGGCGCGGGGCACCTGGTCGCCCGCGTCATCGTGAACCGCGTCTGGGCGCAGCACTTCGGCCGCGGGCTGGTGAACACGCTGAGCGACTTCGGCATCCGCGGCGAAGCACCGAGTCACCCCGAACTGCTCGACTACCTCGCCAGCGAACTGATCCACAGCGGCTGGAGGTTGAAGCCGATTCACAAGCTGATCGTGACCAGCGCCGCCTATGCGCAGAGTTCGGCGCGCGACGAGGCGAAGGCCAAGCTCGACCCGGAGAACAAGCTGGTGTGGCGGCAGCCCGTGCGCCGGCTGCAAGCGGAGGTGATCCGCGACACCATCCTCGCGGTCGGCGGGCGGCTGAACACGACGATGTACGGCCCCGGCACGCTGAGCGAGGAAAGCCCGCGCCGTAGCGTCTACTTCACGATGAAGCGGAGCAAGCTGATCCCGTCGCTGGTGGTGTTCGACGCGCCGGACGGCACGACCGGCGTGGGCGAGCGGCCGAGCACGACGGTCGCGCCGCAGGCGCTGCACCTGATGAACAACCCGCACGTCCGCGCCGCGGCCTACGGCCTCGCGAAGCGCGCCAGCGCCGACGGCAAAGCGACCGACACCGAGAGCGTCGCAATGGCGTACAAGATCGCGCTGTGTCGCGAGCCGACGAAGGACGAACTGGCCGACGCGCTGGCGTTCCTGAAGCCGCACACCGGCACCGCCCGCGAGACCGCGCTCGCCGACCTGTGCCAGGTGCTGTTCTGCCTGAACGAGTTCCTGTACGCGGAGTGAGGTGGACGCCGCGAAGCCGCGAGCGGCGGAAGAAGCGGCTTCGCGGGCGAGGCGAATCAGTTGGAATCTCTCTTGATGATGCAGTCGGGAAGGAGCTTCTCCAACTCCTTCACCCCGGCGTCCGTCACCGCCGCGGCGTCGTGGAGGTGGAGCTCTTTCAGGTTCTTGAGCTTAACAAGCTCCTTCAGCCCTTTGTCTGTCACCTTCGTCTTGCCGAGGCTGAGGAACCAGAGTTCTTCGAGCGGAACCAGTTCCTTGATTCCGGCGTCCGTGACCGCGGTTCCGTAAAGGTTGAGCCGCTTGAGCTTCTTGCACCCGGTGAGGTGCTTCAATCCGGCGGCGGTCACTTGGCTCAGGCTCAGCATGAGTTCTTCGAGGTTTTTGAACTCGGCCAGTTCCTTCAGCCCCGCGTCCGTGATTGCGATCTTGGAGTATCGGGACAGATCGAGGAACCGCACGTCGTCCGACTTCGTGATGCGCTTGCCGTCCTTCGTCTTCTGGAACACGCTCAGCGTGTGGAGCTTCCCGATGGAGCGAAGCGCGACCAGCGTTTCGTCCGAGATGTTGGTGATGTGAACGCCGGAGAGGTTCTTGAGCGGGGCAAGGTGCTTCAATCCGGTGTCGGTCACCTTGGCGCAATTCGTGAGATCGAGGTCGAGGCGGCTCGT
>SXHE01000812.1 GCA_005773755.1 Planctomycetia bacterium | reverse complement strand
GAGATGGGCCTGAGCGCGGCGGAAGTGAAGGCGCTGCCCGCGGCCGAACTTGATGCGCGGCGCGCGCACATTCGCGCCCGGTACTGCGCCGCCGGCGCGCACGCCGTCATCGAGAGTATCACTGATCTGCCTCAACTTGTGCTCGCACTCAACCACAGAATCTCGACGGGCGAGCGTCCTTGAGCGCTTGTCGACCCTTCGGGTCGAACGCTAAACCTCAAGGGCAACCTCTTCAAGTCGTTGGTAACGCGCGCCCTATCATCTCTGAATGCCTGCCGACTTCTGGACACTGGCGTTCCTCTGCGCGTGCGCGTTCTTCGCCGGGGTGATGAACTCCGTCGCGGGGGGCGGCACGCTGCTCACGTTCCCGGCGCTGGCCGCGGCGCTCGGCTCTCCGGCGCTGGCGAACGGCACGAGCACCGTCGCGCTGCTACCGGGGTCGGTCGCCGGCGCGGTCGGCTACCGCAAGGAACTGTGGGAGTGCCGCCGGTTCGTGGTGCGTATGTTCCTGCCCAGCGTCGTGGGCGGGTTCCTCGGCGCGTGGCTCGTCGGCCGCAACCAGGACACCTTCGCGACGCTGGTGCCGTGGCTCATCCTCACGGCCGCGCTGCTGTTCGTGATCCAGGCCCCGCTGTCGAAGTGGGTGAAGCGCCGGGCCGCGGCGGACGGCGCGCTCCCGGATCACCACGAACCCGGCGCGCTCACACAGGGGCTGGTGATCACGTTCCAGTTCCTCGTCGCGGTGTACGGCGGGTACTTCGGCGCGGGCATCGGCATCCTGATGCTCAGCGCTCTCGGCTTCATGGGCGTGGGCGACATCCACCGGATGAACGCGGTCAAGACGTTCCTGGCCGCGTCGATCAACGCGGCGAGCGTGGTGGGGTTCGTGCGCGACGGGCTGGTGAACTGGAACTACGCGCTGCCGATGGTGGCGACCGCGATCCTCGGCGGATACCTCGGCGCGCGGGTCGCCCGGCGGCTCCCGGCCAGTTACGTCCGCTACGCGGTCATCGTCATCGGCTTCGGGCTGGCCGCGTACTACTTCATCAAGCAGTACGCCTTGAACTGAGCGCGTCATTTCTTTGGCGTTCGCGCGCCGCCGCTTCCGCTCATACTACTGTGGGCCACCCGCGGGCCGCGAACGTCTCCGGCCCGCGGGTGCCCGTCTACAGGTGGGGGCCTCATGCGCATCGCATTCTGTGGCGTGTTGGCGGCGCTGGTACTCGGCCTCGGCCCGACCGCGGGCGCGGACGGCAAGATCGACGTGAAAAAGCTGATCGGAAAGTGGACCGCGGAGAACGAGGAGATCGGCGCGAAGGTGATTCTGGAGCTGGGCAAGGACGGGAAGATGAAGCTAACCGTTCTGGAGAAGAACGTGAAGGACATTCAGGTCGGCGGGGTGTACAAGCTCGAGGGCGACAAGCTCGTGGTGACGCTGAAGGCCGGGGACAAGGAACACAAGGAGACGCTGACCGTTCTGAAGGTGGACGACGACGAACTGGTCATCAAAGACTCGAGGGGGAAGAAGGAGAAGTACGAGCGAGTGGAGGACAAGGAGCGGGCGAAGGAGGAGCTAGCGCGCGCTCCACGAGCCGCGTTCCTGCTAGCATCCCGATGAGCATTCCGACGGTCATGCCGGCGATGCTGACCGCGACCGCGGCGAACAGGTCCGGGGGCGCGAGTTGCGCCGCGCCCCAACCGCCCGCGAGCATCCCCACCACCATGCCGACGTTGCCGCCGGTGTACATCGCGATGGAGTGACAACGCGCTGTCACCGGGGCGCGGCCGAGCCAGAGCATCGCGGCGTTCGCGAACAGCAGCATACCGACCCACATCCACGGCTTCATCGACGTTGCGCAGGCACAGTGGGCGCACGCGAGCGGCGCGAACCCGTTGTCGGCCCACCAGCCGAGCAGCATTCCGAGGTTGCCGAGGGTGAGCATCCCGAAGCACATGTCCAACCAGTGCGGAACCGGCCAGCGGTGCCACGCGACCGCGAGGACGATCCCGACCAGCGCGAACGGCAGCAGCGCGACGGATGACAGCGCCGGAACCAGCAGCACCAGGACGACCCCTTGCAGCGCGAACGCGAGGGCTTGGGCCACTGAGCGGGGGGCGTCAGCCCCCTGTGTCTTGTGTCCCTGCGAGGGCACAGGGGGCTGACGCCCCCCGCTCAGTGACTCCCCCACACGCGCCGCGGAGAACAACAGGCTCAGGCTCGACACCACCATCAGCAGCGCCGCGACCACCGGGTGCAGCACGCCGCAAGCGGCCAGTGTCATGCCGACGAGGTTGTAGGCCAGCGCGCGGTTCAGGTTGCGGCGCACGGCTCGGACCGCGGCGCGGCTCTGCTCGACAGCCCAGGGCAGCGCGCGCAGATCGTCGGTGTACAGCGTGACCGGGGCCGCGCTCACGGCGAGGTCGGTGCCGCTGGCGAGCGCGACGCCGACGTGCGCCGCCGCCAGCGCGCCGGCGTCGTTGATCCCGTCGCCCACGAACAGCACGGTCCCGCCCTCGACCGCGGCCCGTTTGTCGTCGGGCAACAGGTGCCCGCGCGCGGGCAGGCCGAGCGCCGCGGCGCGGGCGGTCGTGTCGCCGGTCAGCACCTCCACGGGCAGGCCGAGTTGCGCGAAGTGAGCGAGCGCCTGTGGTGCGGAGCCGCGCAGGCGCTCGGCAACTGTGGCGCGCGCGGCCGGTTCACCATCCAGGAAGACGAGGATGCGTTTCTCGCTCGCCTTCTCGCTCGCTTGCGGCTCGCGGCTAACGGGGTCGAGCCAGTTAGGGGTTCCAATCTTGATCTCGCGCCGCCCGCCGTTGGCTTCCTCCAACTCCGCCACTACGCCGCAGCCGGGAACCGCGCGGAGCGAGCGCACGCGCGGTTCGGTGCCCGGCGCGAACGGGCGCGGCAGGTCGGCGACCGGCGTCGCCACGGGGTGGCTACTCTGCGCTTGCACCAGTGACAACCAGCCGAGGAGCGTGGCGCGGTCCACCGCGTCCGTTGTCGTCTCGATGTCCACGAGCGCGAACCGGTCTTCGGTCAGCGTGCCGGTTTTGTCGAAACATACGCGGTCCGCGGTCGCGAGTTTCTCGATGGCGTCGCCGCCGCGGACAATCACCCCGCGCTCCGCGAGGCGGCCGAGTGCGGACCAGATG
>SXHE01000811.1 GCA_005773755.1 Planctomycetia bacterium | reverse complement strand
GCGGCGATCGACCCGGCCAGTTGCTCGCGCTCGTCGCTCGTCAGGGTGACGCGGTACTTCTTCATGGCGGACTCCTTCGGGTCCGCACATCAGAACCGCCATAAGATCACCCCGCAACACAAAACGGTTGAGCTACTAGGGCAAGCCGCTACCACTTCGGAACAGCCAGTACAGGATCGTTTTGATCTCGAACGGCTTGAGGTCGGGTTTCAGCGACAGGATGCGGGCCGCGATTCCCGCTAGGTGCGGGGTGGCCCAACTCGTGGCCGGCTCGCGCGCCAGCGGCCCCAGATAGCCCTTGCTGTGGGCCTGAAACTCGACCTGCTCGCTCAGCTTGTAGGCGAACCCCAGCGGGTCGGCAAACAGCCCTTTATCAACCGAAATGAGCGGCGGGGCGAACGCGGCCGGGTAGCTCCGCGTCAGCGGGTGCTCGTTGTGCGCCGCGGCGAACACGAGCACGTCGCGGAAGTACGCTTCCTCGATCGCGCGCTGCAACTGCTGCCGCCGCGGGAGCTGTTGAAGCTTGTGTTCGGGTACGCCCAGCGACAGGTTCACCACCTTCACCTTCCACACGTCGATGGCGTAACGCAGCGCCGCGATGACCGTTTCTACCTCGCACGACCCGGTCGGACCGAACACGTCGGCGCTGTACAGCTTCACGCGCGGCGCGAGCGTCAGAATGATGTCGGCGACCGTGGTGCCGTGCGGCGACGACTGGTGCCCGGTGTAGGGGAGCGGCGGGCCGCTGGTCCGGAACAGCGCGCCTTCAATGGGATTGATCGGCGTGCCCGCGGCGCGGAACTTGTCTTCGAGCACGCCGCGCTCGACGCCGGAATCGATGATCGCCACGGCGATGCCCGCGCCCGTCGCCCGCGCATCGCCGAAGATGCTGTCGGGCGTGAGCAGCGCGAACAGTCGGTCGAACACCGTCGGCGCGGTCGCGGGTGGCGGGGAGAGCGTCATGCCGTGCCTGTGATCTCGTCGAGCAGCTTGCGCACGTCCTTCACCACGCGCACACAGTGGTCTACCGCGCTGGGGCCGTGCCTTAACGCGAGGGCGCGAACGGCTTCCACGAGTCGCAGCGTCGTGTCGGGGTCGGCGATTGCGTTCGTGTCCGCGCCCAACCCCTCTTTGAGGCGCTGCATCACGGCCGGGGGCGGGGCACCGTCGGCCGTGGTCGGTGCGAACTCGCTCAGGTGTGCCGTCGCCTCCAGCGCCGCCTCCACCGCGTCGAACAGCAGCTTGTGCGTCTGCCGCTCGGCGACCGCCTGCCGCAACAGGTCCGCGCCGACCTCGGACGCGGACGCGATTACTCGCTTGTCGTCTTCCGTGAAGCCCGGTGCGGGCTTGTCGAACAGCTCGATCACGACGACCGTTTCGGCGCTCACGCGCAGCGGGGCCGCGAGGATGTTCGCGCGGCCCGTCTCGAACGGCAACAGTTCCAGCGGGCCGACAGTCGCGGGGTCGAACCCGTTGAACGCGACCGGCTCCTGAAAGCTGATGACGCTGGACGCGAGCGACCGACCGAACGTCATATCGGGGACCGGCAGCGCTTCGCCGTCCGCGCCGTACGCCGTGGTGCATTCGGTGCCGTCGGGCGCGGTGTGGCGCACGATCATCGCGCCGTCCGCGGCGCGCACCGCGCGGATGACGAACCGCAGCATCGACTTCACCGCGGCCGGCAGCGGCACCGGGTCGTTGAACGCGGCGGAGGTCTGCACGATGGGCAGCACCTTTTCGACCGCCTCGCGGAACGCCGCGAGCCGCGTGTTCAGCTCGCGCTGCTGCTTCGCGGGGCGGATGCGGTCCAGTTGGCGGCGTACGGCCGTTACGAAGGTGTCGCGGTTCAGGTCTTGGTTCTTGTCGAGGTAGTCGCGCACGCCCATGCGGAGCGCGTCGAGCGGCGTGGCCTGGTGCGCGAACCCGGTCACGAGGATCGCGACCACGTCGGGCCGGAACTCGACGAGGTCTTCGAGCAACCGCAGCCCGTCCGAGCCGGAGCCGAGGTTCCAGTCGAGAACGGCGAGATCGACGGGGTGCTCGTTGGCGACCTTCAGCGCCGACTCTGCGTCGGGAACGGCGAAGACGTGCGCGCCGGGCAGCGCGGCGGTGAGCCACTCGTGGAACGTCCGGCGGACGGATTCCTCGTCGTCCACGATCAGTACGGTGTCGGTCATGGCACCATCATCATAGGCGCGGGCGTAACCCCGAACGCGGCCGGAGCGAAAGGTTGCGCGTCAGAACCCGCGCAAGGAGCCGTTGCGGTCCACACGGTCGAGCCAGACGCGCGGGCCGTAGCGATTGCGGAGCGCTTGCTGTACCTCGGAACTGAGGCCCGAGTTCAACAGGTTGAGTATTGAGGGGTCAAGGTGAGGCGAGTCGGCGAGCGCCAGTCCACCAGCATCCCCGATGTGACAGCGTTCGAGGTCGATGTACTTCAGGGCCTTCAACCCGCTGTGTTCCGCCAAGCGTTGTGCGATCGGCTCCCATTGGTACGGCCGGGCTGACATCCCTGACATGCCGCGGTATGAGAAGTTGAACGCGCGTATCGGGAGAACTGGTTCTTCCAGCAAGATGTGAATCTCTCGTGGGTTAACCATTTGCAGTCCGTGTAGCCGCGGAAACCACTCGCTCTGCCGAAGCAACCCGACCGTTGCCATTGGAACCGAGGGCCGGAGCCATCGAATCGGTGCCCGTGCGAACAACTGCTCGGCGTTGTCGAGAAGATAGGGCACCGAACACGAGACGTACTCGATAAACCCACGATTGAACACGAACGAAACACTCTCGTCTGGTGGGAAGGCAGTTGCGAACTCGCGCTCCCACCGCTTGTGGAAGCGATTCACCAGAGGCCAGCGTTGCTCAAGTAGCCGCTGCTCCTCCGCCTCGAAGTTCGGGTCACCGTAGCACAGGTTCGCGAGCTGAATGCTGAGCCGGATGTATTCGGCCCGCTCCGGCCGGTCGTGTTCCTGCAGCCAGTCGGCGTACATCAATCGCGGCGTGTCCTCGTCCGGGTGGGCGATGATCGCGTTGAGCAGCGCGCGTTCTTCGGTGTCCATGTCGCTCCTCACCCCACGAGCGCCGGGCCGAAGCGCTCTTCGAGCAGCGCCCAGGTGCGGTTGCGGATCGAGTTCTTGGAGATGCGCAACTCCTTCATCGTGCCGAAGTGCGCGCCCAGCGCGACCGCCCGCGCGCCGGGGTCGGTGATGCCGTTGCTGCGCAGGTCGAGCGATTCCAGGTGCGCCAACTGCGGCATCCCCGCCAGCAGGGTCGCGCCGTCGCTGCGGAGGCCGTTGTACGTCAGCACCAGTTCGCGCAGGCGCGACAGGTCCGGGTGCGCGGCCAGCGGTTCGAGGTCGCCGGCCGTCAGCTCAAGCCCGCTGAGGTCCAGGCTGGTGACGCGCGACAGCAGCGGCGACGCGAACAGCTCCGGGCCGCACGAGACGCGCCCCTCGGTTGGCACCCAGGTGTGCAGCTCGGTGATCTTCACCCGCGTCAGTGGGGTGAGGGTGAACCACTTCTCGCCGCGCTGGAGGAAGTCGAGCGCCGGCACCTCGACGGCGTGAACGAACCCGCGCTCGAAGGACGACTCTTTGGCGAACGGCAGGAACGGTGCGAGCCACACGGCCTTGTGCCGCTTGAGGAGCGCGGCCCGGCGGTCGAGCAACACGCGCCGCCGGCGCTCGTCGATCTCCTCGTTCAGGAGCGACTGCGCCAGCTCGATCTCGGCGCGGACGAACTCGCCGCGGTCCGGCTGCCCGTTCTCCGCGAGCCAGTCGGCGTACACCAGCCGCACGGTGTCGTCGTCCGGCTGCGCGATGATCGCGGCGATAAACGTCTCGGCTTCGGTCATGGCGCTATCGTAGCGGGCGCGCGGCGCGAACACGATGTCGGGCGCGGTTCCGTACTATAACCGGGTTCGCGCGCCGATTCACGCCACGTAGCCAACACCATGAGCGAAGAACGCCAACTGCACCTGCTCTCGTCGTACCGGCTCGCGACCTCGTACCCGCTCCAGCAGACCGCGGACGAGGTGGCCGCGTGGCTCAACGGGTACGTCGCCCTGTGGCACCCGGCCGCGCTCGCGGGCGCGGCCCAGCCGCCGCAAACCTCGAACACCTACGACCACGACATGCCGCGCGCCGGCTTCGTGTACTGCGTGCCCGAAGGCCCGCACAACTTCCAGCCGGACAACTGGGACGAGCGCACCGTCGAGGCCAAGTCCGTCGTATACAAGGCCACCGCGTCGCGCACCGAGACGCGCGAGCGGCTGCTGAAGGCGCTGCGCGACAGCGGGCAGAGCGGCCCGCTGCTCGACGCCCCGCCCGAAGCCGTGCGGCTGTTCGCCGGCCTCGGCTACGGGTACGTCATGCTCGACACGCTGTACGAGGCGATGGACCACGAGAAGTTGCTCGACGCGGCCGGGTTCTGGGCGGATGTCGTGGCCGCTGTCGATGCGCTGGGGCAGGGCGGCGACTACAAGGAGCACCTGAAGCAGGCCGCGGACAAGCTGCGGGTCGGGCGCGAGCCGGTCGTGTCCATGTCGATGCACTGGCTCGACTGGGTTCACCTCGACCCCAAGAACCTGAACGCGGCGTGGCCCGCGTCGCTCGCGGCCGGGCTGCCGATCACGGTGCTCGCGTCCGGCGAGACGCTCGAACAACTCGCGGAGCAGGCTCCGGATCGGTTCGCGGAACTGAAGGCGAAGCTGCCGTCGGACATGCCGCAAGCGGTCGATCTGTGCTGCGGCTCGTACCGCGACCGCGAAGACGCGCTCATGCCGATGGAGAGCCAGTTGTGGAACCTGCGCGTCGCGAAGCGGACCGCACAGAAACTGTTCGGCGTCGAACCCGTCGTGTACGGCCGCAAGATGAGCGCGTTCCACCCGCAGTTGCCCGGCTGGTTGCAGCACATGGGCTTCAAGCACGCGGTGCTGATTAGCACGGACAGCGCGCTGATCCCCAGCATCCGCGCGTCGGCGGTCAGTTGGCCCGGCCCGGACGGGAAGTCGGTCGAGGCGTACACCCGCGCCCCGCTGCCGGCCGACGACCCGCACACGTTCTTCAACATCGTCTACCACCTGCACCAGGCGACCAGCTACGACTCCGCGCCCACGGTGTCGCTGTCGCACAAGGGCGAGCCGGCGTTCGCGTCCTACGACGACCTGCTCGCGCTCGGCGAACTCGCGCCCGTGTTCGGCGAGTGGACCAACCTGAGCCGGTACTTCAACGGCGTCACCACCGGCGACTACATCGGCGTGCAGTCGGCCGACGAGTTCTTCGCCGACTACCTCGATGATCGCGTCACGAACCAGCACCGCGCTGACGCGGTCGGCGGGTTCCCGCGGCACGCGCGCCTGCGCCGTCGCCTCGACTCGGCGTACACGCTGGCTGCGCTACACCGCGCGCTCACTCCGTCAACACCGGAGGACGATGCGGAGCTTCAGAAGTTGAGCGACGCGGAAGACGCGATTGAGACAAAGGGCGTGAACGGGGGGGAAGAACCTAACCCCCCGGCCCCCTTCCCTAAGAGGGAAGGGGGAGAAAGAGAAGAACGGTCTT
>SXHE01000810.1 GCA_005773755.1 Planctomycetia bacterium | reverse complement strand
GCGGCGATCGACCCGGCCAGTTGCTCGCGCTCGTCGCTCGTCAGGGTGACGCGGTACTTCTTCATGGCGGACTCCTTCGGGTCCGCACATCAGAACCGCCATAAGATCACCCCGCAACACAAAACGGTTGAGCTACTAGGGTTCGGACCCACGTCCTTGCGTCGCACCGCGATCGGGCGTAACATCTCGCTGTCGTGTCGGGCCGTGCGTTTAGCTCGCTGTCCGCTCGTTGCCCGGCCTTGGCGGAACATCCGTGTTCCGCTGGGGCAGGCCGGGCGGGGCAGCAGGACGATGTTGCGTCGTCCGAGCGAATGCCTACCATTGCGACTCGGGGAAGGCTGTTCCAGCACCGCTATCGGGCTATAGTGCCGCGGTACCGCGGCGGACTGGACCAACCACGCGGATCGTGGTGCCGCCGCGGTACCGCGGCACTATAGCCCGGCGGTGCCGTGAGCCTTCCGCGCACCAGGTCGAGAAGTAGACCGCTTCCAAAGGAGAACGCGCCGCGAGTGAACCTCGCGGCGTGTTCGTTTCGGGCGCGCCTGATAGGGTGAATCGCATGACACCCGACGAGTTCCGCGCTTACGGCCACACGCTCATCGACTGGATCGCCGACTACCGCGAATCGGTCGCGACGCGGCCCGTGCGCGCGACCACGCAGCCGGGCGAAGTGCGCGCGAGCTTGCCCAAGCAGCCGCCGCTGGAGGCAGAACCGTTCGACGCGATCCTCACGGACCTTGACACGAAGCTGATGCCGGGCCTGACGCACTGGCAGCACCCGCGGTTCTTCGGCTACTTCCCCGCGAACGCCGCGCTCCCCTCGGTGTTGGGTGACTTGCTGAGTACCGGCCTCGGCGTGCTGGGACTGAACTGGCAAGCAAGCCCCGCGCTCACGGAACTGGAAGAACTGGCGTGCGACTGGTTGCGGCAGATGGTCGGGCTGTCGAGCGCGTGGAGCGGCGTGATCCACGACACCGCCAGCACCGCGACGCTGCTGGCGCTGCTGTGCGCGCGTGAGCGCGTGACCAACTTCTCGCTCGTCCGCGGCGGGTTACAAGCGGAGCCGAAGCCGCTGGTCGTGTACGTCTCGACGCAGAGCCACAGTTCCGTGGAGAAGGCCGCGCTGCTCGCCGGGTTCGGGCGCGACAACGTCCGCGCGGTCGCCGTCGATGACGCCTTCGCCATGCGCCCCGACGCTCTCGAAGAGGCGATTCGTGCGGACGTGGCCGCAAACAAACTGCCGTGCGCCGTGATCGGCACGACGGGCACAACGGCCAGCACCGCGTTCGACCCGCTCGACGCGCTGGGCGAGGTCGCGGCGCGGCACGGCCTCTGGTTGCACGTCGATGCGGCGATGGCCGGCAGCGCGATGATCCTGCCCGAGTGCCGCGCGATGTGGGACGGCATCGAGCGCGCCGATTCGCTCGTCTTCAACCCGCACAAGTGGCTCGGCGCGGTGTTCGATTGCTCGCTGTTCTACGTCCGCGACACCGAACACCTGATTCGCGTGATGTCCACGTCGCCCAGCTACCTGCGCACCGCGGCCGACGGGCAAGCGACCAACTACCGCGACTGGGGCATCGCGCTGGGTCGCCGCTTCCGCGCGCTCAAGCTCTGGACCCTCATTCGCGCGGAAGGTGTCAGCGGACTGCAAGTGCGCCTGCGGCGCGACATCGCGAACGCGCGGTGGCTCGCGGAGCAGGTCGCTTCGACACCCAACTGGAAGGTCGTCGCCCCGGTGCCGCTGCAAACCGTGTGCGTGCGCCACGAACCGCCGGGCCTCGAAGGTGAGGCGCTCGACGCGTACACCCGCGCGTGGGCCGAGCGCGTGAACGCGAGCGGGGCGGCCTACCTCACGCCAGCCGTGCTCGCCGGGCGCTGGATGGTTCGCGTGTCCGTCGGCAACCTCACCACCGAACGCGCGGACGTCGAAGCGCTGTGGCGCGTGATGCGCGCGGAAGGAGAACGCCCGTGAACGAAGCTCTTGGCGAGTTCCTCGGCACGATGATCCTCATCGTCCTCGGCGGCGGTGTCGTCGCCGCGTGCCTGCTTGAGAAGTCGAAGGCGCAGAACGCGGGCTGGCTGGTCATCGCGACCGGCTGGGCGCTCGCGGTCATGTGCGGCGTGTACGTCGCGAAGGCCGCCGGCGCGCCCGGCTACATCAACCCGGTCGGCCCCGTTGTCGGTCTCATCAACCAGAAGCTCGCGTTCGACAAAGCCGCGCTGTTCATCGCCGCGGAACTGGCCGGAGCGTTCGTCGGTGCGGTCGTCGTGTGGCTGCACTACTTGCCGCACTGGGCCATCACGCCCGACCCCGGCACGAAGCTCGCGGTGTTCGCCACCGGCCCCGCGATCCGCGACCTTCGCTCCAACGTCCGCAGCGAGATCATCGCCACCTTCGTGCTGGTGTTTGTGGGCACCGCGCTGGACAAGGCCGCGCCCGCGGCGTTCGGCGCGCCGCTGGGCGGCGCGCTGGTGTGGAGCATCGGCCTCAGTCTCGGCGCGACCACCGGCTACGCGCTGAACCCGGCCCGCGACCTCGGCCCGCGCCTGGCGCACGCGATCCTGCCGATTGTGGGGAAGGGCGGGTCCGATTGGGGCTATGCGTGGGTGCCAATCGTCGGGCCACTGCTCGGTGGCGCGCTCGGCGCGCTCGTGGCGAAGGCCGTGATCGTTTAGGTTCGCGAAGCCGCAAGCGGCTTGTGGGTTGGTCTGTGCCGTGGTAGTCTCAGGTTCCTGCCTCTGCTTCCCGGAGTGGGAACCTGCCATGAAACCCGAACTTTCCCGTCGGCAACTGATCCAACTCGGCGGCATCAGCGTCATGGGGCTGGGCCTGCCGGACCTGCTCCGCGCGTCGCCGGGAGCCGGTAGCCTTGCCCATCGCGGCACGCCGAAGTCGTGTATCTTCATCGTGCAGTACGGCGGCTGCAGTCACATCGACAGCTTCGACATGAAGCCCGACGCGCCGGTCGAACTGCGCGGGCCGTTCAAGTCGATTGCGACCAGCGTGCCCGGCACGCGCGTCTGCGAGCACCTGCCGCGGCTGGCACGCATGGCCGACCGCTACTGCCTCGTGCGGTCGATGACGCACGGCAACAGCGGGCACGACGGCGGGATGCACGTCTGCATGACCGGCCACTCGCAGCCCGTCGAGAACACGCCGTACTTCGGCTCGGTGGTCGCAAAGCTCTCACCAGCTTCAAGCAACGTGCCGCCGTATGTGTGGTTGCAGAACCTCGCGGGCGACG
Organism: Planctomycetia bacterium; assembly: GCA_005773755.1. Taxonomy (GTDB): domain Bacteria; phylum Planctomycetota; class Planctomycetia; order Gemmatales; family Gemmataceae; genus Gemmata. The sequence goes on along the minus strand of SXHE01000810.1, from coordinate 10,330 downwards.
TGCAGCCGCGCTACCTCACTGGTGGCTTCCTCGGCGCGGCTTACGCGCCGCTTCGCGTGGGCACCGACTTGGACAACCCCTCCGCGCCGGGCTTCAAGGTGAAGGCGTTCGACACGCCGACCGACGTGACGGCCGCGCGGCTCCGCGACAGGCAGGCGCTGCTCGCGCGGGCCGAAGGCGCGGGTCGCACGCCGGCGGGTCACGAACCCGGCAACATGGGGAAGTACCGCGAGAAGGCCGTCGATCTGCTGACCGGGCCGGCGGCGCGGGTCGCGTTCGACCTCGACCGCGAACCGGCCAAACTGCGCGAGCGCTACGGTCGCCACCCGCTGGGCCAGAACCTGCTGATGGCTCGCCGCTTGATCGAAGCCGGGACGCGGCTCGTCAGCGTGACCGCGTGGACCGGCCTGCCGCCGGGCGAGAAGTTCCGCAACGTGCAGACGTGGGACATGCACGGCACCGGGCCGGGCCTGGGCAGCATCTTCGGCGCGGGCGCGTTCGGCCTGAGCTGGGCGCTGCCGCGCGTCGATGAGGCCGTGTCCGCGCTGCTCACCGACTTGCAGGAGCGCGGGATGCTCGACAGCACGCTCGTGGTGCTGGTGGGCGAGTTCGGTCGCACCCCGCGCGTGAGCGGCGAGGGCCGCGACCACTGGCCCGCGTGCTACTCGGCGCTGCTGGCCGGTGCGGGCGTGAAGGGCGGGCTGGTGTACGGCGCGAGCGACAAGACCGCGGCCTACGTCAAAGACTCCCCGGTGCGGCCCGAGGACTTCGGCGCGACGCTGTTCCACGCGCTCGACGTGCCGCCCGAAACGAAGCTCGGCGCGGACGGCTTCACCAAGCCCGCCAGCGCCGGAAAGCCTGTTCTCGAACTGTTTGCGTAGGCCGCTCGCGGCTTCGCACGTGCGAAGCCGCGAGTGGCGTCATTTCACGAACACGCAGAAGTCGATCTGGTAGGTGGTCAGCTCCGGGCGCTTGCTGATGTCGCCCACCAGCTTCTGTGCCTCGGTTGCGCCGCGGATCTCGAAGCACACCTGGAGTTTCTTCGTGCCGGTGTACCGCACTTCCACGCCGTCGGCGCGGCCCTGACACACCTGCTTGATGAGCGCGGCCAGCGGGTCCGGGGTCGCGTCGTTTCCCTGCGCGCGGGCCACGATCGGCGTGCCCGGCGCGCGGCTGGTCGGTTCGCCCGGCGTCATCGTCGGCAGCGGCCGCGCGTCGGGCGCGGGTGCCCAGGTGCCGGGCTGCACGACGGGCTTCTCGGTCGGTGCCCACTTCGGCTCATCTTGCGCGGGAACCTCCGTCACACTCGGCGGCAACACCGGCGGCGCGGTCTCCAGCGGCTTCGGCTCGACCGACGGAACCACCGAGGGAACGACCGGCAGCGCGGGCAGTGGCGGAACCGGCGGCAACTCCGGCAGCGCGGTGACCGGTTGGACCTTTGGAATAGTGGGCGCGGTCACGACCGGCGGCGGCGTCATCGACGGCGGCGGGACCACAGGCGCGGTGACGACCGGCTTCGTGACCGGCGGGGCGGTGATGGTCGGCACGCTCACCGTCGTCGTCGGCGCGGGGCCGGGCATGAACTTCGAGCCGGTCGCCGGCGGCGGACTGTAGCGCGGCGTGTCGTACTGGAACACCGGCGGCGTGCTGACCGGTACGACCGGTTGCGGCATCGGTTGAGTGCGAGCCGTGCCGTAGGTCGGCGGCTCGGTTCCGGGCACGACGCGCGACGGGTTCGACACCGGCACCGGGAACGCGCCGGGCGTTGCGCCGGTGAGCGAGTACCAGTTGGCCGACGCCCTCGGATATTGGCCCGCCGGGGCGAGCGGGTTGGAGCCGGGAGTCACGCTGCCCCAGCCGTACCAGCGGTACGCCGGGGGACCGGCGAAAACCGGCGAGCCGTTCGCCCCGGTGCCGCGAAAGGGCGTCGATGCCGTGGGCTGTTCGGGCTGCTGCTGAGCGGGTTGCCCCAGCGACTGCGGAAGCGGCTTCGGCGCGGCCGGCTTGAGGCGGTCGAGCAACTTGGGTTGTGTCGCGCCCTCGTCCTTCGTAAAGTTTGAAGGGGGCGGGGTGAGCGGGCGCACCGCGTTCGGCTTGCCGGCGGTTCCGCCCGCGCGGATCAGGTTCGGATCGACCCCGGTGAGCCACGAGGTGTCGCCGACACCGGCGACGCCGGGCCGCGATCCGTTCTGTCGCACGACCGGCGTGGTGGCGAGGTTCGTCGGTGCCGGGAAGTTGTCGGCCGCACCGCGTGCGACGACCGGCGGCAGGTCGCCGGGCCGGATCGCTTCGGGCGCTTTCAGCACGGCGGCGCGGTCCCGCGCCGGCGGCTGCGCCACCGCGACCGTCACGGCCAACCCCAACACGACGATCACGCCTACTGTTCCGCGCATGGCCTCATCCTTGAGAGCTTCAGTTGTTCGCAGCCGCTTGCGGCGTCGCAAGCGCAGACGACTCAGCGCCGCCCGCGGGCACCGATCCCGGCCAGTCCCGGGCGCGCCGCGCCGCTGTTGCCCAGCGGCGACGGGAAATAGCCCATCGTGTTGTTGAATGTGACCGGGTGACCGGCCGGCGGGAGCACGCTTCCCTCGCCCACCTCGCGCGGCTGCGACGGGTCCGACGCGCCGGCCAGTTGCGGGACGAACAGTTGCCGGTTCGCGCCGGGCGCGGTGAACGGCGCGCCGAGTGTCTGCCCGGTGCCGCCCACGGTGCCCGGCCGCACGCCGTAGTAGTAGTTCGCCGCCGGGCTGCCGCCGCGCGTCAGGTTCAGGTACGGGCTGAGCGGCTGCTGCTGCGGGTTGTAGATGTTCGGCATCACCGCCCCTTGCGGGTACGGGTAGTACGGCTGTGTCGGGTACTGGGCCGACGCGGTGCCGCCCGCGCCAAGGGCGAGAGCGGCCACAAACAAGTAGCGGATCACGTCGAAGTCCTCCGTTGGGTACGGCCGTAGGTCGCGGTCGAGCGAGGCTTTGCGAGCGAGGCCCGACTGCCAAAGGGCATCACGTATCTGCCGAAGGCACACCACGCAAGCGAGTCGCGAGCAGGCTTCTGGCAGTCGGGCCTCGCGGCGAAACGCCGCTCGACCACGACCTACAAGAACCGCACCACCAACGCGAAACCACTCTTCCGGTCTTTGACTGGCCAGCACGCGCTCCACGATCACCGAGCACGCTAGTTCCCGTTGTTCCCGCCGAACCCCTGGCCGCGGCCGGCGATGTTGTTCACCGTGTTCGTCCCCAGCAGGGTGACGCCGAACACGCGCTCGATGGGCGACAGGATGCGGGCCAGCGTGCGGTCGATGGTCACGAGCCGCTGGGCCTTCACGTAGATGCGGTCGCCGGGCATCACTTGGTAGTTCGTGTGGGTGACGCCGTGCTGCGTGATGCCGACCCAATCCACCGGCAGGATCTGCCACGGCTGGCCGGGGTGCGGGGTGCGCCGCGCGACCCACACGTTCCGCTTGCTCGACACCTCGGACAGGCCGCCGACGTTGCTCATCGCGTCGAGGACCGTTTCGCTTCCCGTGATGGGGAACGACACCACCTGTTCGCCGAACCCGCCGCCGTCGGTGATGATGTAGTACCGCTTGCTATTGTACGCGATCACGTCCACGATCACGAACACCGCCTCCGGCTTCACCCCGAACTTGGCGAGCGATTCCTGGCGCAACAGGTGCGTGCGGATCGAGTCTGCAGCCTGGTCGAGCGTGAGGCCGGACACCGGCACGGACCCCCAGAACCCGAGGCCGACGCTGCCGTCGAGCCGCACCTGGAACGACCCGGACACCGGCTGCGTCGGCAGCGGGATGGTGGCGTCCACCATCTTGCGCGGCACCACCTCTTTGCCGTCGCGGTCCAGTTCCGGCACCTTTGTCCGGTACACGACCTCGATCAACAGTTGGTCCGGGGCTTCGATGACGTAGGGCGGGAGCGTGATCTTATCCAGCTCGCGCGGGACCGCGCCCGGCGGCGGCACCGCGACCGCGGGCATCCCGTCGCGCGGGGCGTGGCCGGGGCCGTTGGCGAAGTCGCCGTGGACGCCGTGCATACAGCCGCTCGCGAGCAGCGCGACCCCGGCCGCGAGAGTCAGTCCGTGTACCCAGCGCGTGCGCGGCATGGTCGCCCTCCCAACGAATGAGCCGGTATCGCTGGTGTTATCGGCGTGACCGGAACGCCAGGTGAAAGAAACCGGCGGAACGCGCGGGGTTTCCTTCAAGTGCGGGAAGCTGGGGCGGATGAGCAAAAGCGGAATCGGCCCCCGCGGCCGGCGTCTTCATCCCATAAGTTGAAGCGCACTCGCACACCGGGAACCGCAAGCATGGCCGCAGACGTGGCGGGCACCGCCAACCGCATCATCGCCAACATCGAGAAGGTCATCATCGGCAAGCGGGCGGCGCTCACGCTCGCCGTGGCCGCGTACTTCTCCGAGGGGCACATCCTGCTCGAAGACGTGCCCGGCGTGGCGAAGACGATGTTCGCCCGCGCGCTGGCTCGCAGCGTGGGCGCGACCTTCAAGCGGCTGCAATGCACGCCCGACCTGCTGCCCACTGACGTGACCGGCGTCAGCATCTTCAACCAGAAGAGCGCCGAGTTCGAGTTTCGGCCCGGCCCGGTGTTCGCACAAACGCTGCGGGCCGACGAGATCAACCGCGCGACCCCGCGCACGCAGGCCGCACTGCTGGAAGCGATGGCCGAGCGCCGCGTCAGCGTGGACGGCCAGACGTATGTGCTGAAGCCGCCGTTCCTCGTGATCGCCACCCTGAACCCCATCGACCAGGAGGGCACGTTCCCGCTGCCAGAAGCGCAGCTCGACCGGTTCCTCATCCGCCTGAGCCTCGGCTACCCGACGATGGACGAGGAGGTGAAGATGCTCGCGCGGCTCCAGATGGGCCACCCCATCGACGACCTCAAACCGGTGGTGAGCGCCGACGACGTGCTCGCGTCCCAGGAGGCGATTCGCAGCGTGCATGTGGACGAGAAAGTGACGCGCTACATCTTGCATGTCGTCCACGCCAGCCGCGACAACGAGGACGTGCTGCTGGGCGGCAGCCCGCGCGCGTCAATCGCGCTGTTCCGCACCGCGCAAGCACTGGCAGCGATCACCGGCCGCGACTTCGCGCTCCCCGACGACGTGAAGCGGATGGCGCAGCCGGTACTCGCGCACCGCCTGATCCTGAAGCCCGAAAGCCGCCTACGCAAACGCACCCCGGCCGCCGTGGTGAAGGACTTGGTAGACGACGCAAAGGTGCCCATTACCGACAAGATGAAGGCAACGCAGGAAGACTACTTCGATAACTGACCATGATCTCGTTTAGCCTCAACGCCGAAGGCGTGCGCGCCAGCTTCGCGCATCGAACTGAGCTTATCCATGATCTGGCTCCTCATTCTCGTCCTGCTCATCGGTGGCGCGATCGCGCTCCAGGCGGGCCTTGTCGCGTTCGCGGGGTACGTCGTACTCGGCGTGTACCTCGTTTCGCGCTGGCTCGCGCGGCGCTGGGTGCGTGATCTCGATGCGGAGCGCGAGTCCGATGCCGCGCCGCGCGAGGTCGGCGAATCGACCGAGGTAAAGGTGACGCTGACCAACACCGGGGCGCTGCCGATTGCGTGGGTGCTGGTCGAAGACCTGGTGCCGGCGTTCGCGCTCAAGGCCCGCACCGCGCGGTTATCGGTGAAGGGGAAGCGGGTTCACGTCGTGGCGCTGCGGGGCAAGCAAACCAAGACGATCAAGTACACGGTCACGTTTGCGATGCGCGGCTACTACCCGCTCGGCCCCACGCTGCTCGAAACGGGCGACGTGTTCGGCCTGCACCGGCGGCACCGCGTCGTCGGCAAGCCGGTGTATGTGATGGTCTATCCGAAAGTCGTTCCCTTGCCGAAGTACGACTTCGCATCGGAACGACCGATTGGCGAAGTGAGGCTCCAGAACCGGCTGCTCGAAGACCCGACGCGCACCGCTGGCGTGCGGCAGTACGTTCTGGGCGACCCGCTCCAGCGCGTCCACTGGAAGGTCACGGCGCGCACCGGGCAACTCCACTGCCGCATCTACGAACCCACCACGCTCGCCGGGGCGACGATCCTCGTGGACTTCCACAGCGGCGGCTACCACGCGCGCGGCGAACCGCACCGCTCGGAACTCGCGGTCACGACGGCCGCGAGCGTCGCCTATGCCGTCTCGATGCTCAACCAGCAGGTCGGGTTCGCCAGCAACGGCCGTGACGCCGCCGACCGTATTCGCGAGGAGTCGTTGGCGGTCGAGAGCGCGGAAGCGCTAACTGAGGGGCACGCCACGCGCGACGCGGCCCGAGAGCGCTTCGAGATGACCGACACCAGCGACCGCATGCGCCCGGTGCTGGTCGAGACGCGGCGCGGGTTCGATCAGTTCCAGAAGATCCGCGAGGCACTCGCGCGCCTCGAACTGTCCGACGCGCTGACGTTCGCGCAGCTCGCGCTGGAAGTGTCGGCACGCATCCCGCGCGACGCGACGATTATCGCCGTGCTGCCCCATGTCTCAGCCGAAACCGCCATCGCGCTCGGCACGCTGCGGCGGCAGGGGTTCGCAGTAAGCGCGATCCTGATCGGCCTGGACGAGAACCACAAGCTCGAAGCACACGGCCGGCTGCTCGCGGAGCGCGTCCGCGACATCCGGTATGTGAACACGGTCGAAGAGCTGGCCCAACTCGGTTCGAACGTGAACGCGCCCGGTGCGGCGGCCTACGCGGTCGATATACCACTGGCATGAGCCGCGACCGCCTGCTTGCCTTCGCTCAACTCTTGCGCATCCCGAACGTGTTCACCGCGTTCGCGGACGTTGCGCTCGGTGCGTGCGCCGCCGCCGCGGTGCTCCCGGCGATGCCGGTCGCGTTCTGGCTCGCCTACATCGTACTCGCGCTCGCGTCCGGGTGCCTGTACCTCGCGGGCATGGTGTGGAACGACGTTTTCGACCTCGCCGAAGACAAGAAGGCCCGCGCGTTCCGACCACTGCCATCGGGCCGCGTGGGGAAGGGCACCGCGATCGTGCTGGGCCTGCTACTGTCCGCTGCGGGTCTCGCGCTCGCAGGCGCGGCCGGGATGCCCGGTCAGGCCGCGTGGAACCACGAGCCGCTGGCGTACGCGCTCGGCATCGTCGCGTTCGTGTTCATCTACGACGGCGGTATGAAGCGCACGCAGCTCGGCCCGGTCGCCATGGCGATGTGCCGGTTCCTGAACGTCCTGTTCGGCCTCTCACTCATTCCCGAAGCCGCGCTCGATACCGAGTACCGCGTTCACCTCGCGGCGGTCGTCGGATTCTACATCGTCGGGGTGACGTGGTTCGCGCGCACCGAAGAGGGAGCGAGCCGCAAGCGCGACCTGACCCTCGCTGCTATTGTCATCGCGCTCGCGCTGCTGCTCGCGCTGTTACTGCGGGCGAAGCTGCACGCGGCCACCGGCCCGGCGAAGCCGCTCGCGGCGCTCGGCACGTTCGCGTTCCCGTACCTGCTGGTCGCGTTCGGGTTCTTGATCGGCCGGCCGATCTCGCGCGCGATCGGCGAACCGACTTCGCAGCGCGTCCAGCGTGCGGTGAAGCGGTGCGTGTTGGGCCTCGTCGTGCTCGACGCTGTGCTCGCCACGATGTTCGTCGGCCTGCCGGGGCTGCTCGTCCTATTCTTGTTGCCCCCGGCCCTGCTACTTGGAAAATGGGTCTACTCGACTTGATCCCGCCACGCTCCCCTTCGGGTCGCGGCTACACCTCTTACTCACCACCTACTATGGATCGCAGAAACTTCCTCGCAGCCGGAGGCGCGCTTGTGGCGACAGGACTCTCCAACCCCATCACCGCGGCGGACGCCAACGACGATGCCGCGGCGATCATCAAGGATCACGTCGCCAAGATGCGCCCGCTGGAAGTGCAGGGCGGCATCGCGTGGTGGAACGCTAACACCACCGGCAACGACGACGACTTCAAGAAGAAGGAAGAGGCGCAGAACAAGATCGACGAGGCGCTCGCGGACGCCAAGATGTTCGCCCGCATCAAGGCGGCGAAGGCCGCGGCCGACAAGGGTGAGATCAAGGACCCGCTCGTCGCCCGGCAGCTCCAACTGCTGCACCTCCAGTACCTCGAAAAGCAGGTCGCACCCGAACTGCTGAAGAAGATCACCGCGAAGGCCAACGCGGTTGAGAAGACGTTCAACGTGTTCCGCGCGAAGGTGGACGGCAAGGAGATCGCCGACAGCAAGGTGCGCAGCACGCTCAAGGAGAGCGCCGACTCCGAACTGCGGCAGAAGGTGTGGGAGGCGAGCAAGGGCGTCGGGGCCGCGGTGGAAGCGGACCTCGCGGAGCTGGTGAAGCTGCGCAACGAGGCCGCCACGCAACTCGGCTACAAGAACTTCCACGCGATGACGCTCACCCTGAACGAGCAGGACGGCACCGAACTCATCAAGCTGTTCGACGACCTCGACGCGCTCACGCGGGAGCCATTCACCAAGGCGAAGGCCGACATCGACGAGCGGCTCGCGAAGAAGCTGAACGTGAAGGTCGCGGACCTGATGCCGTGGCACTACCACGACCCGTTCTTCCAAGAGTCGCCGGCGGTCTTCGACGCGAACCTCGACGCGCCGTACACGAAGGCCGACATCTTGAAACTGTGCAGCGCGTTCTACAAGGGCATCGACCTGCCCATCGACGACGTGATCGCGCGCTCGGACCTGTACGAGAAGAAGGGCAAATCGCCGCACGCCTTCTGCACCGACATCGACCGCGAGGGCGACGTGCGCGTGCTCGCCAACATCGTGAGCAACGAGTACTGGATGGGCACGATGCTCCACGAACTGGGGCACGCGGTGTACTCGTCGAAGAACATCCCTCAGACGGTCCCCTATGTGCTGCGCGGCGAGGCGCACATCCTCACCACCGAGGGCGTCGCGATGCAGTTTGAGCGGTTCAGCAAGTCGCGCCCGTGGCTCGAAAAGATGGGCGTGAAGGTCGAGGACGGCGCGAAGTTCGACGCGGCCGCGAAGCAGGTGCAGCAGAACCAACTGCTCATCTTCTCGCGCTGGTGTCAGGTAATGCTGCGGTTCGAGAAGGCCATGTACGAGAACCCGAAGCAGGACCTGAACGCGCTGTGGTGGGAGCTGGTCGAGAAGTACCAGCAGGTGAAGAAGCCGAAGGGCCGCAACGCCCCGGACTACGGCAGCAATATTCACATCTGCTCGGCCCCGGTGTACTACCACAACTACATGATGGGCCAACTGTTCGCCTCGCAGGTTCACCACGCGCTGTCAAAGGACGTCTTCAACGCGGACCCGAAGACGACGCTGTACATCGGCGAGAAGAAGGTCGGCGAGTTCATGCGAAAGAAGGTGTTCGAGCCGGGCCGCACGAAGACGTGGAAGGAGCTGACCAAGTTCGCCACCGGCGCGGAGCTGAACCCGAAGGCGTTCGCGAAGGACTTCGAGGGGTAACATCGTGCCGCTTGTGGCTTCGCGCGTGCGAAGCCGCAAGCGGCTTTGTGTCCGCACGTCCACTTAATTCCTACTGCGCTGCTGATAATTCGATTCCGTCACCCCTCTCCCTCCCTTTTGGAGATGCTGATGGATCGTCGCGAACTGTTCAGCGCGCTGGGCGCGCTCGGTGCGGTGCCGGTGTGCGCCGCCGCCTCGGAAGCCGCGGACCACGGCGGCGACAAGCCCGCGCACGGCGGGCCGATGTCGAACCCGCACTTCCATTTCTGCGGCATTCACATGGCGAAGAACAACCCCAAGCTGCAGTTCGTCACGCAGCACTACTGCGCCGCTCACACCGGCGGCAGCGAGGGCGACGTGTTCCAGTGCACGCTGTTCGACGGCACCGGCAAGAACGCGAAGCTCATCGGGGTCGAGTACCTGATCTCGGACGAAGCGTACCGCAAGCTGTCGGACACCGAGAAGAAGTACTGGCACGCGCACACCTACGAAGTCCTCGGCGGCGGGCTGATCGCTCCCGCCATGAAGCCCGACGAGGAGATGGCGTTCATGAAGGTCGTCATCAAGACCTGGGGCAAGGCGTGGCACACCTGGCCCGACCCGAAGAGCGCGGTGCCGACCGGCGAGCCGCTGCTGATCTGGTCGCTTATGGGCGACGGGCAGGTCGACGAAAAGGTGCTCGCGGCGCGCGACAAGGAGTTCAAGGTCGATACCGCGAAGGTCCGCGACGCGCGGGTGAAGGAATTCGGCCTTGAGGTGCCCAGCGTGTCGCCACCGAAGGACGTGAACACCATCGGTCGCATGTGGACCGACACCGGCGACGACAAGCCGACCCCGAAGAAGAAGTGAGGCCGACGAATAACTGCGAGCGGCGCGGCGTCAGCCCGCCGGTGC
>SXHE01000809.1 GCA_005773755.1 Planctomycetia bacterium | reverse complement strand
GCTGCGCCCGCCTCTACACCGGCCCCTGCGGGCCGTCTTCGAGACCTCCACACATGCCACGACTTTATTCCCGCGTCCTTCTCGTACTGCCATTCGCGCTGGTCGCGGGCCTCGCGGTCTGCGTGACCGGGTGCGGCGGTGACGGCGTGCAGGTGTCCACGGTGCCGAAGGCCGACGTCGGCAAGGGGGCGCCCAACGCGGGAGTGGGAGCGGGCGAATACCGCATTCTGGGCGCGCTCTTCCCGGCCGACGCGCCGGAGTGGTACTTCAAGTTCACCGGCAGCACGGCGCAGATCACGACCTACGAGGCCGAGTTCGACAAACTCACGAAGACTGTGAAACTCCAGGCCGACCCGACCGCGGTGCCCGCGTTCGACGTGCCCGCCGGGTGGAACCGCACCGGAGTGCGGGTCGTGGATCGCGGCGGCATTCAGATCAAGACCGACGAGACGCTGCGGTTCGGTAGTCCCGCGGCGCCGCAGGAAATCACCATCACGTACATTCCCGGCGGCGGGCTAGGGCAGAACCTCGAGCGGTGGGCCAAACAGGTCGGCGCGACGGACCTCGCCCCGGACAAGGTCACGCAGAAGTTCGACGCGAACGGCGTGAAGGGGCTGCGAGTTGACCTCCGCGGCCCGAAGAACCCCACCGGCGGTGGTGGCCCGTTCATGGGCAAGCAGTAACGCTCCTCCACCGTCATTTCACACAGTCACGCGGTCCGAGTCTCCAAGGAACCAGCGATGAGCACGACCCAACCGCACGTCCCCGGCGAACACGGCGAACCTCAGGTCAAAGCCCCGAGCGGCAGCGGGCGCGGACCCGGTTACTACCTGCGGCGCACGCTGAAGGCGCTCGCTTCGCTTCAGCTCACGGTCGGGCTGTTCTCGTTCGCCATCGGCCTCGTGTTCCTCGGCACCCTCGCGCAGATCGACCACGGCATCTGGACCGTCGTCGACAAGTACTTCTGGTCGTGGACCGTGGACGTGCCGTTCGAGCTGTTCCGCAAGTTCCTGAACGTGTTCTGGAAGGAATCGTTCCCGACCAGCGGGACGGCTTGGACGGGGTCGTTCCCGTTCCCGGGTGGCAAACTGCTCGGCGCGCTGATGCTCACGAACCTGCTGGCCGCACACGCCACGCGGTTCAGGCTCTCGTGGAAGCGGTCCGGCATCTTCCTCATTCACGGCGGGATGATCCTCCTGTTCTGCGGCGAGTTCGTCACACGCGAGTTCGCGGTTGAGCAGCAGATGCGGATCGACGAAGGTTCGTCCACCGACTACGCCATCGACACGCGAAACGTCGAACTGTCGCTCGTGGACGGCGCGAACCCGGCGTTTGATCGCGTCACCACGATTTCGCAGAAGCGGATGAAGGACGCGAAGCCGGGCGAACGGATCGCGCACGCGGAGTTGCCCGCCGACGTCGAGGTCGTGAAGTTCATGAAGAACTCCGACCTGATCGACGTCGCGCGGTTCGAGTTGGAGAAGCCCGAGGCGCGCGGCAACGCGTTCGTCGCGTCGGAGAAGGGCGCCAGCCCCGCGGCCTACGTGCGGTTGCACGACAAGGGCACCAAGCAGTCACTCGGCGTGTTCGCGGTGTCGCCACTGGTGAAGGAACAGCACTTCGCCGCCGGGCCGATCTCGGTCCGGTTGTCGATGTCGAACGACGGGCTGAAACTTGTGGACGGCGCGCCCGCCGCGTTCGACCGCGTGGCGCTGATTTCGCAGAAGCGGCTCCGGTCGACAAACGGGAGCGAGCGGATCACGCACCCGGACCTGTCCATTGAGGTCGAGGTCATACAGTTCATGGCGCGCGCCGAACTGGTCGAGGTCGCGCCGTTCGGGAAGGGTCGCTTCGCGGGGAATCTGGTACTCGTCGAGGCCGGTGAAGAGTCCGGTGTCGCCACGCAGACGCGCGGCGACGCGACGGCCGCCTACGTGCGGCTGTACAAGAAGGGCACCGACGATGTCGGCGGCGTTTACGTCGTGGGTTTGTACCCGCTGCTACAGGATCAAGCCGTGACGGTGGACGGTGCGACGGCCCAACTCTCGATGCGCAACGCGCGCTACCAGAAGCAGTATCGCGTTCACCTCGATAAGTTCAGGTTCGACCGGTACGAGGGCACGGAGAAGCCGAAGAACTTCTCCAGCGACGTCCGCGTCTACGACGCAAGCGGCAACCTCGTGCGCGAGCAGCGGATCCGGATGAACGAGCCGCTCCGGTACGCGGGCGAGACGTTCTATCAGGCCGACTGGGACAAGGAGACCGAGAAGACGACCGTTCTTCAGGTGGTGAAGAACCCCGGTCTGATCAACTTCGGGCTGTTCTACGCGACCATCGATTACATCGCGTGCGCGGTCGTCACGGCCGGTCTGCTCCTGCACTTCAACATCTTCCTGGTTCAGTTCCTGTTGCGGACCGCTCGTGCGGTCCCACTCGCGCCGGTGCCCGCCCCAGGCGCGCAGGCCGAGGTTCAGTTCTCGCGTATCTTCCCGTGGCTGATGCTCGCGCTCGCGGCGTTTTACCTGATGTCGGTGTACGGGCGGATGAGCCCCCCGCGTGAGCCGTATAACCTGGAAGCGTTCAGCCGGATGCCGGTCCTCGAAGGCGGCCGGGTGAAGCCGCTCGACACCGTTGCCCGCGTGAACCTCCGCATCATTAGCGGCCGAGAGGAGTTCAAGGACGAGAAGGGGAAGACGCAACCGGCCATCCGCTGGTACCTCGAACTGCTCGCGTCCGGCAACGGGCAGCGCCGCGGGACGATGTCGAATTACCCGGTCATCCGCATCGACAACGAGCAGGTACTCCGCGAACTCGGTCTGGAGCCGGTCGAGGGGCTGCGCTACTCGCTCGAACAGATCGTCCCGAAGTTTGACAAGATCGTCGCCGCCTACCGCGCCGCCGACAAGAAGGTGAAGAGCGGCGGCAAACTCGACACCACCGAGATGAAGTACAAGGAACTGCACGACCACCTCACGACGCTTCAGGAACTGGCCTCGTTCGGTGGGGTGATGCTCCTGCCGCCACAGGATGAAAAGGGCTGGCGCTCGCTCCACGAGTTCCGGCTCAACGCCCAGGTCCGGGCCACCGTGGCCGAGATCCTGCACGCGCAGAAGCTGATCCGCGAGTCCAAGAGGCTTGAGAACCTCACCCTTGAGGACGAACTGAAGTTACTCCAGCAGGTTACCGGGGTTGACCTGAGCAAAACCAAACTGGACGAGGCGAAACGCGCGGCGCTGTTCAACGAGATCGTGCAGCAAAGCGAGATCGACCCGCGTACGACGGAGCGGAACGTCCGGGAAGCGTTGGCCAAGCGCAAGCCCACCGAACTCCAGATTCTTCTCGCGACCAGCGAGGCGCTGCGCGAGCAGGTCGATTTGGTGACTGCCTTGCTCACCCCGGAAATGCGGCGTCCGGTCACCAAAGTCAAGCAGGAGACTCTCGACGCCGAACTCGCGAAGCATCCCACGAACGCCACCTGGGAAAAGATCGTCACCGCGTACCGGGAGCAGAAGCCGGAGGATTTCTCGGCGGGCATCGCCCAGTACACTTCGACGGACACGTCCGCCGTTTCGCTCCAGGATCGCGGCCGGGCGCGGGTGGAGGTGATGTTCAACCGGTTCCAGCCGTTCTACCACTGCACCGGGTTGTACGTCATCGGGTTGGTGCTCGGGTTCATCGGGTTCTTCCTGAGTGTGGCCGAGAAACCGCAATGGGCGTCCTCGCTCCGCCGGTCCGCGACTTACGTTCTCGCGCTGGCTCTCCTCGTTCACACGCTCTCGCTCTTCGCCCGCATGTACATCATGGGTCGGGAGGGTGTGTTCGTCACCAACCTGTACTCGTCGGCCATCTTCATCGGCTGGGGGTGCGTGGCTCTGTGTCTGGTGCTGGAGCGCATCTTCCCGATCGGGATCGGGAACACCGTGGCCGCGTCTCTCGGGTTCGCGACCTGCATCGTGGCGCACAACCTCGCCACGGAAGACACGCTGGAGATGATGCAAGCGGTGCTGGACACAAACTTCTGGCTGGCCACGCACGTCACCACGGTGACGCTCGGGTACACGGCCACGTTCGTCGCCGGGTTCCTCGGTGCAATCTACGTCCTGCGGGTACTGGGAACGGTGATCCGCGATTCCTACGAGAGCAAGGGCGAGCCG
>SXHE01000808.1 GCA_005773755.1 Planctomycetia bacterium | reverse complement strand
GCCGCGCCCGGCCCGCTGCTCGCTCGCGAGCCGCTCGATGAGGGAAGCCAACTGCTCGTCGGTGTCGGGGGTCATAGGGTTGGTGAACCGCCGGCGTGAGCCGGCTGGGTGGCTTGGCAGTACCCGGCCGGCTCACGCCGGCGGTTCGACATCCGCTGTTAACCTCTCGGCGTATTCGGCGAGCGCTTGGCCGGCGGCTTCGGCGAAGTCGTCCGCGCCATCGATGTCGAACCGGATGAAGCCGAACGGCTCGCGCGGGTCGATGCGCACCGCCAGGTCGAGCCACCGGCCGCCGAGCTGGTACGTCAGCCACCCGGCTTCGAGCGGCTCGTACCGCGCGCCGGGCACGCCCGCGAGCACGGTCACCTCCGGGCGCTCCGGTTGGATCAGTCGCGAGGCGGCACGCACGGTGTCTTTCAGGTGCGCGTACACCTCGTCCGACGGCGGGGTCAGCTCCCAGTCGCGCCCGTCGAGCCGGTAGTAGAGCAGCCCGCCGTCCTCGCCGAACCGCACTTCGAGCTGCGTCGCCTTGTCGCGAATGGCGTTCAGGATGGTGACGTGCAGGAACCGGAGCGGGTCCGGTTCGGCGAGCAACTGGTCGGCGGTTTCGTATGCGAGCAAGTGAGGTTCCTTGTTGGTTAACCGCGAGCCGCGGGCACGCGCTCACGCAGCAGCTTTTCCAGATCGTCGAAGTCGGCGTCGCGCATCATGTGCTGCTTGAGCTGGAGCGGTTCCGCGCTCAGGTCGTGGACGACGGTCAGCGTCTCGTTGCGGTGCGGGCCGGCGCGGGCGACGGCGCGGATCGCGGCGAACGGCACCTCCCGCGGCTGCGGCGGCTCCGTGCCGATCGGCTCGCCGTACTCGTCCTGCGGCGGCTGACCGCGGGCCTCAGCCGGCAGTACGAGGGCGGTCGCGGTGGCGCGGAGCAGCGGCGGGCGGAACGTGTCGCGAACGCCAGCGATCAGCGACCACGCGGACATCGCCAGCGTGGGCACGCCGAACACGCCCATCGTCATGAGCGCGATGCCGGTGGGCAACTGGCCGGCCTGGAACTTCGCGTAGCCGGTCGGGAACAGCGCCACGCCGACGGCACCGATCAGCCCGAAGAACAGGACGGAGCAGCCGACCGCGTGCCACCCGGCCCAGTACGGGTACGCGCGCTCGGCCGGTGGGGTGGGGTCAGACGCCATCGGGCGACTCCCCGCCGTCGGGCACCAGCACGGTGCGGAGCCGGCGCAAGGCGCGGAGGTAGCGCATCGACGCCGCGGCCTCTGTGAGCTGGAGCGCGTGCGCGACCTCCTGATTGGAGAGCGCCTCGTGGTGCCGCATCAGAATGATCTCGCGGTCGTCTTCGGAAAGCTGGTCGATGGCGGCGTTCAGTTTGCGCTGAAGCTCCTGCCGGATCGCTTCGGACGTGGGCGTGGCTTCGGTGTCGATGAGTTGCGCGACGAGCGACACGCTCGACTCGTCGGCCCAGGCCGGGCGCGCGATCGCTTGTTCGCGATCCACGCTGCGGCGCTGCGCGAGCCGGTGCCGGCGGTGGGTGTCGATGATGCGGTCCTGGGCCAGGTGCCGGAGCCACAGGTGGAACGGCATGTCCGGCTTCTTGAGGTACTCGGTGAGCCGCTGGTTGGCTTCTACGAGTACGTCTTGCACCACGTCGGAGGCGTCCACGCGCCGGGCCACGGCGGGATCGAGCCGCAGGCCGATGACCTTGCGGAGCGGTTCGCGGAACTCGCCGAGGAGCTTGTCCACGGCCCCCGGCTCGCCGGTGCGGGCACCGTCGAGCAGCCGGTCGGTTTCTTCGCGGTTGGGCCACATGGGGCAATTGTAGCTGTCGGCTATCAGCTAACAGCCGTCAGCGAAGGAAGAATCTTCCGCATTTCTGGCCGACGGCTGAAAGCTGACGGCTGACGGCTTCTCCGCGGGGCCGTACCACAACCGTATGAGCACACCACACTGGACCGCGCCGGCGGGCACCGCTGGCCTCATCTTCGATTGCGACGGCACCCTCGCGGACACCATGCCCGCGCACTACAAGGCGTGGCTCGCGCTGCTGAACCGGTTCAACATCCCGTTCCCGGAACCGCGGTTCTACGCGATGGGCGGCATGCCCACCGCCGCCATCATTCGCGTGCTCGCCGCGGAGGTCGGTGTCGAAGTCGCGGACGTGGACGCGATGGTGCTCGAAAAGGAGCGCTGCTTCCTCACGCACCTCGACGCGGTCACGCGCGTCGAACCCGTTACCGCCATAGCCACCGCGTACCGCGGTAAGCTCCCGATGGCGGTCGCCAGCGGCGGCTACCGCGACACCATCACCCGCACGCTGGACCGGATCGCGGTGCGCGACTGGTTCGACGCGATGGTGACCGCCGAAGACACCGCGCGACACAAGCCGGACCCGGACGTGTTCCTGGAGGCGGCGCGGCGGCTGGGCGCGGTCGCGGAGTTGTGCGTGGTGTTCGAGGACACCGACATCGGGCTAGAAGCGGCCCGCCGCGCCGGGATGCTCGGCATCGACGTGCGCCCGTGGGTGACGCGGTAGCGGCCGAAAGATTGAGTTGGGTGCGCCGTTCTGGTAAGGTTCGATCCGTGCCAGTAACCGGCGCGAGGAGACGAGTCCTCTTCCGCGCGCTAATCCTATGTTCGGCACCAGTGGGCCGGAGGCAGTCGGATGGGTGAACCTCTGAAGAAACTTGTCCCGTGGAGTCGGCTGGTTCCGATCGTCATGTTGGTGCTCGCGTGGGCGGGATACCGGTTGTACACGGACCACGAGCGGGCCGGCGGATGGGAGCAGAGCAGTGTCATTGCTACCGGGGTGACGGTCTGCATCGGCCTGCTTATCGTCGTGGGCGTGTTCTGGTACGCCAACCGCCCCGAATCGGGGAGCAAGCCGTGAACGCTCTGAGCAACCTCACGGGGTTGATCCCGATCATCGGCGGCATCTACGGCCTACTCTTGGCGCAAGGCGTGTTGCCCCGGAAGACGAACAAACCAGAGGAATGGGCGGTGTGGCGACGGAAGTTTGGTGGATTCTACATGATCGCCGGCCCGTTGCTTATCCTGCTCGGCATCGCTGAGTTTTTTGGCATGTTCAAGACTTGAGAACGGCTTCCGAAGGATGATAGCCATGCCTAACCGGGCGCGGTACCGGACGAGCCATGTGAGTGTTTCCCGATGAATGAAGCGGTGGCGCGTGCTCGTGAGTTCGCCGTTGCTGCGCACGGCGAACAGAAGTACGGGGAACAGCCGTACTCGGTCCATCTGGATGCGGTGGTCGAGTTGCTCGCCCCGTTCGGGGAGCAGGCCCAGGTTGTCGGCTACCTTCACGATGTGGTCGAAGACACGTCAGTTTCTCTTGAAGCAGTGAGGCGAGAGTTCGGCGACCGTGTCGCGGCCTGTGTCACAATTGTCACCGACGAACCGGGAGCCAACCGTCGAGAGCGGAAGGCCAAGACCAACGCCAAACTGACAGCGGTATCGGGCGAGGACGCTTTGGCGTTGGTGGTCAAGGCGGCCGACCGGTTGTCCAACCTCCGTGCGTCGGCGCGCGGCGGTTCGGACTCCAAACTTGGCATGTACCGGCGAGAGCACCCGGCGTTCCACGAGGCCGCATACCGGCCGGGGCTGTGCGACGAGTTGTGGGCCGAAATGAACCGCATCCTGAACGCTGGGCAGGGTGCGACGCCGGACCCAGTTGTGTAACGCGGTACCGGGCTGTCAGTGGAGGGCGCGTCGTATGTCGATAGACGCTCGCGTTCGCTGGCGGCGCGCGGTCCGCGTTGCCCTGTTCGTGTTCGTCGTGCTCTCGTTCCTCCCGGTGTGGCCCGCGTGGTACTTCGGGGAGCGGGAGGCGACCGGAGATTTGGCGTCGTTCTGGACGATGCTGGCCTCGCTGCCGCGAGCGCTCGAACACTGTAGCGCTTCGCGGGTGCTGCTCAAATGGTACGGGCCGTCTCTGATCGCCCCCGTTGCGGTGCTGGTTATTAGCCTGTTCGTCGGGCGCTGGTGGGCGGGCCGATCCGAGCGCGCAACGGTCACTCTCGGCCCACGGTCGGCCCGACTCGCCGCGCTGGGCCTATTCGTACTCGTCGCAGCTCTGTTGGCCGCGTTCGGCCGGTAACGGCAGCTTCATCTCACAGTCGGCCGGCTTTCGGCATTGTTCGTTCACTTCGCGCGGTTCGTGCCGTATCCTCTAGCTTCGACACTACACCACCCAAGAGGCTCACCCAATGGCCGAGTTCACCGCGCTCGACACGACCGCCATCAACACGATCCGCACGCTCGCGATGGACGCGGTGCAGAAGGCCAACAGCGGGCACCCCGGCGCGCCGATGGGCCTCGCGCCGGTCGCGTACGTGATCTGGAACCGGATGATGAACTTCGACCCGGCCGACCCGCT
>SXHE01000807.1 GCA_005773755.1 Planctomycetia bacterium | reverse complement strand
GTAACGTGATCCCGCTCCCTTGCGGTCGCGGCTCGCTGGAAACCGTCATCCGCGAAGCTTTTATTCAGTCGAGGTGACGTATGGGCATTACGACACCTGCGGAGTTGATTGACGCCTACGCGCGGGGAATGCTCACGAGTCACGAAATGGTGGTTTCGTTAATTCAGAGTGCCGCGACCTTTGCACCCGAAGCGATACTCCCGTTAGTTCCGTCGGAGTTGATGAGCGAATTTCAAGAACGAATCGCCCACCCGCCCGAACGTCCCGATAGCGTGCGGTTCGCATTTATGGGAGCGTTTACCGACGGGTTCGATTACGAGGAGTGGGAACGCGAACAGCAAGATGCGTACTACGATGGCGCTTGGTGCTGGCACAGGTTCCTGATCGCAAAAAAGCAGGCGTAATGTTCTATCGCCCTCCGGGGCTAAGAAATGGGCGGTCTCATGCGATTGGCTCTTGCTCTCTGCGTCCTCAGCGTTCTCTCCAGTGAATCGCTCGCGGCCGAACCCGCGGCGTGGGGGACGTATCGCGGCACCCCGCAGCGCACCGGCAACACCGACGGCACCGCCGGGCCGGAGAAGCCCGCGGTGCTGTGGGTCGTGAAATCGACGGACCACTTCATCGCGTCGCCGGTGCCCGTGAAGGACGCGATCTACGTCGCCGGGATCGGCGCGTTCAACCGGCCGTCGGCGCACCTGTTCCCGTTCGCCGCCAAGACCCCGCCTGTCCCAATGTGGACGAAGAGCGCGCCGTACCTGAAGCTCGCGTCGGTCAGCTCGCCGGCGGTCGCGGGCGACCTGCTCGTGTTCGGCGACGGGCTGCACCAGGACTCCGGCGGCGTGCTGCACTGCGTCAGCGCGACCACCAGCAAACCGCTGTGGCAACTGGTCATGCCGGGGAACCTGATTCACCTCGAAGGCGCGCCGGTCGTGGCCGGCGGCAAGGTGTTCATGGGCGGCGGGGCCGCGGGCGCGTTCTGCGTCGAACTCGACAAGGCCACCCTCGACGGCAAGGACTACGACCTCGCCGAAATCGCCAAGATGCAGACCGCGAAGTGGGACGAGCTGAACAAGAAGTACGAGGAACTGAAGGCCAAGAAGGACGACTTCGCCATCCCGCCGGACGACAGCCAGTTGCTCAAGTTCGTGCCGAAGAAGGTGTGGCAGAAGGGTGAGGGCAAGTGGCACGTCGACGCGCCGATCAACGCGAGCGGCGACACGCTGTTCGTGCCCACGTCGTACCTCGACAAGGAGAAGGTCGGCGAACGGGCGCTGTACGCGCTCAAGGCCGGCACCGGCGAAACGGTCTGGAAAGCCGAACTGACGTACAACCCGTGGGGCGGGGCCACGGTCGCCGGCGATTTAGTCATCGTGCCGGGCAGCTCCATCGGCTACTACTACAAGGAGCTGAAAGGCGCGAAGGGCGACCTCACGGCGTTCGACTCGAAGACCGGCGCGCAGAAGTGGCGAAAGGAAGTGCCCGGCGGCGTGCTGGGCTGCGTCGCGGTCAGCGACAGCCTCGTGGTCTGCACCGCGACCGACGGCAAGGTTCGCGCGTACAAGGTGGCCGACGGCGAGCGCGCCTGGCTGTACGACGCCAAGACACCGTTCTTCGCGCCGCCCGCGGTGGCCGGCGGCGTGGTGTACGCGGCCGACCTCGGCGGCACCGTTCACGCCATCGACCTGAAAACCGGCAACGCCAAGTGGTCGTTCGCGCTGGCGAAGGAAGTGAACGCCCCCGGCATGGTCTACGGCGGCGTCACCGTCCACGGCGGCAAACTCGTCGTGGCAACGTGCAACCTCGACGGCCCCTGGGCCAACAAGGAAACGGTGCTGGTTTGTATCGGGACGAAGTAGGGTGAGTGCGAGTGTGGGTGCGAGGAAAGACAACGAGTGCGTATTTAGCGTTGGTCCCGAAGGGGCCATAGCGTTCGACATTCAGGGTGCCACTATGAAACGAATCGCCATCGCCTTTGGTGTTCTGTCGTGCCTTCTCGTCGTCGGCGCGATGGACGCGCAGGAGAAGAAGGACCAGAAGAACACCGGCGTGACCGTCGACATGACCAAGAAGTCGGTGTCCATCGACGCGAAGGTCGCGCCGCGCAAGCTCGAACACCTCAAGGGCGAGCAGTACCCCATCGAACTGATCGCGTGCTGGGGCCACCCGAAGGGGAAGAAGGCCCACGAGACCGTGCTGACCATTGAGGTCGACCCGTCGGAAGTTCACAAGGCGCTGGAGAAGGTGGGCCTGAAGCCCGGCAAGCCGGCGAAGGGCTCGCCCCCGAAGGAGGGCGACCCGTACCCGAAGGCCGAGGGGACGGAGGTGAACGTGTTCGTCGAAGTGCCCGACGGCGCGGGCGGCACGAAGCGCCTGACGCTCGACAAGATTCTGATGGACCCCAAGACCAAGAAGGCCCCGCCGAAGATGACGTTCGTGTTCACCGGCAGCAGCCTGACCGCGCCGGACCCGAACAAGCCCGACGACAAGAAGTACGGGGCCGACCTGACCGGCTCGCTCATCTGCCTGTTCCCCGTGACCGACGAAGTGGTGTTGCAAACCGGCTGGACGATGAAGGAAGAGAAGTTTCTGAAGCTCGACGTGCGCCCCGACGTGCTGCCCAAAGAGGGCACGCCGGTGAAGCTGGTGATCGAAGCGAAGTAGTGTGCGTGTGAGTGTGGGTGCGAGTGTGTGGAAAGGTAGAAGGGGAAAACAGCCATGACGATTCGCGACCTGTTCACCGCTCGGTTCCTCGCGCCGGTGTGCGCGCTGGCACTCGTGAGCTGCTCGCCGGAGCACGTGGCCGAGCCTGCGCCCACCCAGGTCGCGCAGGTCGCAAAGCCGCAAGCGGCTGTTGCGCTCCTGCCCGACGCGCCGAAGCCGGTGATTCAGCCCGTCGCGGTGCAACCGGAACCGCCGCCGCCGGTCTTCACGTTCCCCGCCGATCTGGGCGGGAAGGCGCTGCCGCGCGTCGTCGTGCCGAACGTGACCGCCGCGCTACCCGCCGACCGTGCCGGCCTCGCGCCCAAGCCGCGCGCGATCCCCGCAAAGGTGCTCGACCCGGACCCGAACGGTCGCACGGCCCACGCGCTGCCGCCGGTTCCGCCGCCGAAGATCGGGGCCACCAAGCCGACCAACCCCGCGGAGAAGGTGCCCGTCGATCTGGGCGCGGGGGCCGAAGGTGTGCCCGCGAAGCCGGTGTTGCCGGTCGCGGCCGTCGTAACCGAGCGCGCCCGCGATGTGAACCTGCCGCCGCCCGCGCCGACCCTGGGCCGCTCCGCGAGCGACCGCGTGCCGTTCGACGACCCGACCGGCGAACTCGGTAACGGCGTGGTGGTCGCGGGCGCGGCGAAGGTGCCGCCGGTGGTGACCGGGTTCTTCAAGGCGAGCGTGCCGGACCCGTTCGAGTTGGGCACGCAGGTGAAGCCGGCCGTCCCCGCCACCGCCGAGCCGTCGCCGCAGCCGGCGGTCGTCAACCCGCAGCGAGTGAAGTGAAGAATGGCCCGCTGATTGCGCAGAGCAGACGCAGATGAAATCCGATCAATGGCAGGGGGCAGAAGAATTTTGACAGGATGAACATGATGAACAGAGATGGGAAAAGCAGAGCTGACTTCACTCTTCATCCTGTTTGATCCTGTTGATCCTGTCAAAATTGCCTTTCTCCCTACTGCCTTCATCCGCTTTCATTCCCGCGGTCTGCGGGCCGTTCGGCCGAATCGCCCGCACCTTTCCTACCCTTCCGCGTTTCCCTCAAGCCCCGCAGGTTCCGCGGTCGATTCCTTGACTTGGTGCGCCGCGCCCGCGCACCGCGACAAGGAGGTCGGACGTGCGACCCGGACACACTCTTTCCGCCGCGCTCGCTCTGGCCGCGATGCTGGCACTGTTGCCGGCCGCGCGGACCCAGGACGGCCCGTTCGGTGGCTTGCAGCCGCACTACTGGCCGCACCGCGCCTTCGGCATTCCCGTTAATGCCGACGAGATCGCCAAACTCCCCAACAAGCCCACGCACCTCCAGCTCTACTACGCCTCCGCGCGCGGCGCGTTCCAGAAGGGGCCGAAGCTGGCGCTCGGCTCCATGAACGAGCTGAACGGCGGCAAGCGCGGGTTCCTGTTCGACGCGCCGCGCGACGGCGACTACGAGTTCGCGGTGCAGTTCGTGTACGCCGACGGGTCCGTCTCCCCGAAGACGGAGTCGCTCGCGCCGGAGGTCCGCGCGGTCATCGACACCACCCCGCCGCGGGTGCAGCTCGCGCCCGTCGGCAACGGCGTCGAGTGGCTCGCCACCGACGACAACCTCGACACGCGGTACGTCACCCTCCAGTGCAAGTGGCCCACCACGGCGGAGTGGACGACGATCACCGAGAAGACGTTCCGCGCCAGTGACAGCTACGCCTGGAAGATGCCCGCGGGCAAATCGCTCGACGTGCGCGTGCTGGCCCGCGACCGGGCCGGGAACGAGGGCGTGTCGCAGGTGGTGCGCGTGCCGGCCGAGCCGGGCACGCCGGTCGGGTTGCCGAAGGCCGGCGGCCCCGGCTGGCCCGGCGGCGGGTCCGGCGGCGCGGCCCTCCCGCAGCCGCG
>SXHE01000806.1 GCA_005773755.1 Planctomycetia bacterium | reverse complement strand
TGACCGCTTCGTTCTGACTGACGATCCGCTTGTGAAGCTCTTTCTCCATCTCAAGCAGACGGGTCGCGTCTTCGCTGGAGATACGAGTCAGAGGAATGCCGGTCAGGACCAGCGATTCGAGTTCGCGGCGCAGGAACGGCATCGACGGGGCGATGAAGAAGTCCACCTGCATCTGCGACGGATCGTAGTCGGTCGTAATCACGGTGTCGGTCACGAATGGCCGCCGGGTCGCGTGCGGCGAGAACAGCGAGTGCGGGATTTCGCCCGTGCTGCTGAGGATGCCCGCGCCGAACACCTTCGTATCACCGGCCTCTTCGATCAGCCCGAACTCGATGCTGAACCAACTGAACCGCTTCAGCGCGAGCACCTGGTCGCCCTTCTTGGTGGTCGCGGCGGCCTTACCGATGAGTGTGAGCAGTTCGGCGTAGTCCTGATTCATCAGCGGCGGGACGTGGCCGAGGCAGTCGTGGATCATGTCCGGTTCCGGCGTGAACTCCGGGTGCGACCCGTGCCGGATGAACTGCGTGACCGGGAACCCGCGCTCCGCGATGTATTCGTAAAAGGTGCGGTACGGCAGCGCGCCTTCCGCCGGCACGAGATGCATGTTCGTTTCGCGCTCGAGCCTCTGGCTGAGCGTTCGCAGTTGCGGAATTGCGTCCTGTGTAATCGCGAGATCGTCCTTCGCTTTCAGGTACAGCGCGCAGGCGTGCTCGCGGTGCAACTCGTCGAGTTTCGGCGACACCTCGCGCCAGATGCGGGTTTCTTCCGCGCTGTAGGTCACGAGTGGTGGGCCGAGGCGCTCGATCCGGTGCTTGCGCGTCAGCGCGAACAACTCCTTGCGGCGCTCGATGTAGCCGTAGTCGTTCTCGCCGGGGTGCCCCGGGTCGAGGATCAGTTCGGTCACGTCTTCGGGCACGACCATCGCGTTGGCGTCGATGACCGCGCCGTATTCGACCAGCGTGTTCGGTGCTTCGTTCATACCGATAATCTCCCCCTGGGAGAGGTCGAGGAGTACACCTAATTGTATCGACCCAAGCAAGCCACGGATCGAGCGTTTCGCGCTGGCCTCGTCTGCGCCTTCACCGTGCCCGCAACAGGAACCGAACATGAAAGCCGCTTTCTTCACAACAATCGGCACAACCGATGTCATCACCGTGGGTGAGGTGCCCACCCCGGAGCCGAAGGCCGGCGAGGTCCGGGTGCGCGTCCTCGCGGCCTCGATCAACCCGATCGACACCTATATCCGCTCAGGAGCAGCGCCCATGCCGCTCCCGAAGCCGGCGATCACCGGGACCGATTTTGCCGGGGTCGTGGACGCCGTCGGGCCGGGTTCCGCCGCATTCCGCGTCGGCCAGCCGGTGTGGGGCAGTAACCAGGGATTGCTGGGCCGGCAGGGGACGTGCGCGGAGTTCGTGTGCGCCGAAGAGCGCTGGACGTACCCCGCGCTGGAAGGGGTTGCGGACGAGGTGTTCGCGTCGGTCGCGCTTGTGGGCATTACCGCACACTTGGGGCTGTTCCAGCGCGCGAATCTGGCACGCGGCGAGGTCGTCTTCGTCAACGGCGGCACCGGCGGCGTCGGGTCGATGGTCGTGCAGATGGCGAAGGCGGCCGGCGCGAAGGTGATCTGCACCGTCGGAAGCGATGACAAAGCGGCAATCGCCCGCCAACTCGGGGCCGACTGGGTCGTCAATTACAAGACGGACGACGTGGCGGCGCGCGTAAAGGAAGCCACCGGCGGCGCCGGCGTCAACGTCTGGTACGAGACACTGCCGCCGGGCGACTTCGATAAGACCGTGGAACTGATGGCCCCGCGCGGCCGGATCGTGGTGATGGCCGGGCGCGCCGCGCGGCCGGTTCTGCCGAACGGCCCGTTCTACGTCAAGGGGCTGTCGCTGGTCGGGTTCGCGATGTTCAACATGACTGCTGACGAACAGCGCACGGCCGCGGACGCGATCCGCAATTGGGTTCGCGAAGGCGCGCTGCACCCGCTCATCGGCGCGCGCTTCCCGCTCTCCCAAACCGC
This sequence comes from Planctomycetia bacterium, assembly GCA_005773755.1. GTDB lineage: Bacteria > Planctomycetota > Planctomycetia > Gemmatales > Gemmataceae > Gemmata. Next base: position 6,383 of record SXHE01000806.1, on the reverse strand, counting down.
CGCCGCGCACCAGTTGCAGGAAGACAACACGCTGAAGAAAGCCGGCACGCTCACGGGCAAGATCGTGATTCAGCCGGCGCAAGCGTAGTTCTGTCGCCTGCCCCCGCACACCACCTCGACCGGTGGAACGAGGACGTTGAGGTGCGTCGCGTAGGGGTCCCTCGGCTTATCGGAGCGGTGCGCTCCTACGAAGAGGCATCAATAGACCAAATCTCCGTGCCGACAGGTACGTCTTCCTTGCTCAATGCCCGCAGCAGGATATCGATGACGTGGTCGTTCGATACGGGTCGGTGAATGTACGCGAAGCCTGTGATCTGTGCGCGAACCGCGGAACCATCGGGCCGCTTGAGCAGCAGCCAGTCCCCTGCGGAAATGCGCTCGTTGGGCTGTGGGACGATAGGTGGTGCCGGGATCAATCCGCGCCCGGCAATGTAGAAGACTTCCTCGACGGTACTGAGAAGCCGGGCCATCGCGCGCCTCCTCACTTCTTGCCGATTTCCTTGAAGCGGATCGTGATCTCGCGCGGGTTGCCGTCGGTGATGACCTTGTTGAGCGGGAAGTCGACATGGTCGGCCTGGCCGATGTGCGTGCGCGCGTCCTTCTTCAGCACGAACGCGGTGACGTAGTAGCGGTTGCCCGGCTTCAGCTCGCCCTTCGCGCCGATGGTGAACGCCTTCTTCGTCTCCTTCCCTTCCAAGTGCGTGAAGTCCTTGATCTCCACCAGTTCGACCAGATCGGCCTTCTTGTCCGCGATGTTCTTCTCGATGGTGTAGAGCCGCAGTTCCAGCACCCGGCCCTCGAACGAGGCCACGTCCTTCGGGATGATCGCGGTGCCGGTCACTTTGGTGGTCTTGTCGTCCTTCTTGTCTTCGGCGATTGCGCTCGTGCCGAGCACACCGGCGAGAGCGAACGCGATCAGGCGCGCGTACATGACGTAACTCCGTGGGGGCGTGAGGTATCGCAGGAAACGATACGTCGCGAAGGCGGTGCCGACGAGGGACGGCATCGCTGGCGCGCGGGCGAAGTCGTAAACTAGCCGTCCGTTCGCTGTCGTCGCCCGTCGCGGAGCCGGAACGCCGCGGCGCGTAAGTGCGCGCCCGCCGCCGGGTATCTCACTCATGGCCGAGCCGCCGCTCACTCGCGTCACCCTGCTGACCCGCCTCAAGGACGGGCAGGACGCGGACGCCTGGCGCGAGTTCGTCCAGCTTTACGGCCCGGTCGGGTATCGGTTCGCCCGCAACCCCGGGCTGCAAGACGCCGACGCCGCCGACCTGATGCAGGACGTGATGCGGAGCGTGGCCCGCAACGCTCACCGCATGGAGTACGACCCGAAGAAGGGCACCTTTCGCGGGTGGCTGTACACGGTCACGCGGAACAAGATTTACAACTTCCTCAGCAGCCAGAAGAACCGGCCGCGCGGCACCGGCGACGCGGACGCCCAGGAGCGCCTCGACGCGACGCCGGCCCGCGAAGAAGAAGGCCCGGACGCCGACTGGGAGAAGGAGTACCAGCGCCGACTCAGCGCCCGCGCGATGGAGCTCGTGAAGGGCGAATTCCAGCCGAACACCTGGGCCGCGTTCTGGCAAACCGCGGTCGAGGGCAAGGGTGCGGCCGAGGTGGGCGAGAAGCTGAAGATGAGCGCCGGCGCGGTGTATGTCGCCAAGAGCCGTGTGCTCGCCCGCCTGCGCGAAGAAGCCCAGCGGATGATGGCCGAAGAAGACCAGGAGTAACCGCGCTCGCCGGCGGCTCGCGGCTAACGAGTACAACCATGACGAAGACCGATTGCGAGTGCCCGCCGCAGACCGAGCTGGAGAAGCTCATTCACGGGCGCTGCACCGAGGCGCGGAACTCCGCGCTGTGCGAGCACGTCGGCTCGTGCCCGGAGTGCCAGAAGCGGCTTGATGCCTTGACCGGCAGCGCGTCCGACCTGGCCGAACACCTGCGCGCCGCCGAAGACGACCCGCCCACGAACAGCGCCTACTGGAAGGCGCTCTCCCGCGCGGAAGCGGAGCTGCGCGCCACGGCCCTGTTCTCCGAAAACGGCTTTCCCGACCGAACGCCCCACCCGGACGACGGCGTCAGACTCGACTTCCTCCAACCCACCGGCAAACCGAACCGGCTCGGCACGCTGGGGCGGTTCGACGTCGTTCGCGTGGTCGGGCGCGGCGGCATGGGCGTCGTGCTGCACGCCTACGACCCGTCGCTCGACCGTGACGTCGCCATCAAGGTGATCGACCCGCAACTGGCGCACAACGAGGTCGCCCGCCAGCGGTTCTGTCGCGAGGCCCGCGCCGCCGCCGCCGTGACCCACGACAACCTCGTCGCCGTTCACCAGGTGAGCGAGGACGAGACGTCGGGCCTGCCTTACCTGGTCATGCAACTGGTCAACGGTGAGTCGCTCGAACAGCGGCTCCGGCGCGCCGGCACGATGACCGCGCCGGAGGTGGCGAAGCTGGGGATGCAGGCCGCCGCGGGGCTGGCCGCGGCCCACGCCAGCGGCCTGATCCACCGCGACATCAAGCCCGCGAACATCCTGCTGGAAGCGCCCGTTGATCGCGTCAAGCTCACCGACTTCGGCCTCGCCCGCGCCGCGGAGGACGTGAAATTGACGCGCACCGGGTTCGTCGCCGGCTCGCCGCTGTACATGGCCCCGGAGCAAGCGAAGGGCGAAGAGGTGGACGCCCGCGCCGACCTGTTCAGCCTGGGCACCGTGCTGTACGAGGCCGCGACCGGCACCGCGCCGTTCGAGGCCAAGACCCCGCTCGCGGTGCTGAAGCGCGTCTCCGACGAGACCCAGATGCCGCTGAGCCGCATCAACCCGAACGTGCCGAAGTGGTTGTCCGACGCGGTGGACAAGCTGCTGGCGAAGGAGGCCGGCGACCGCTACCAGACGGCCGCGGAAGTCGCGGAGGTGTTCGCCGGCGGGTTGGCGGAGATGAACTTGCTGTCGCCGCTTGACGTGCCGGCCGAGGTGTGCGCCGGGTCGCGCTCCGCGGTCGCCCGCGCCCGCAACCCGATCTGCTGGGCGAAGGTCGGATGTCGTGTCCTGCCGTGGGCGGGCGGCGCGCTCGTCGGCGCGCTCGTGGTGTCCTTGCTGTGGGCGTTCACGCGCCCGGAACCGCCGAAACCCGACCCGGAACAACCGCCCCCGCAGGTGGTCGCGACCGATCCCGGCCCCGCGCCGCGCCTCACGTTGGAGGGCAAATCCGGCACCGTCTGGGCCGCGACATTCCTCACCGGCAGCCAACTCTTCATGGGAATGGAAGATGGTTCGATCAAGCTGTGGGATTTGAAGAACGGCGAACTGATTAAGACGCTCGATAAGCAAGACGGCAATATTTGGACGGCGGACGTCACTTCCGATGGTAGCCTCCTCGTGACAGCGGCTGACGAATCGGCGGTCACGCTGTGGGACCTCACGAACTTCAAGAAATCGTTCCCGTTGTCCGAATCACCGGCAACGAAGGTCGCGGTGTTCAGCCCGAACGGGAAGTACATCGTGACCGGAAACCGGAGTGGGATCGTGCGCGTGTGGGATTGGGAGGCGGGCGTACCCCACGCGCACCTGAGCGGACACAAGGGCACAATCCACGCGCTCGCGTACAGCGCAGACGGGACGCGGCTTGCCAGCGCTGGTTCGCAAGGGATCGTGAAGGTCTGGGACTTAAGAGGTAACGACTGGGAGGTCACCGGCGGCCCGCCGCCGTCTCTGGAACTGACTCTTCATGTCGGCGCGGTGTACGCGGTCGCGTTCAGCCCGGACGGGTCAAAGATCGCCAGCGCCGGGTGGGACGGTAGCGTTCGCATCTGGGACGCGGTGAAGGGGACACAGATTCACCGGATCGCGGCGCACGAGGGCGACGTGTGGTCGCTCGCGTTCGGCGGCAACGGCCGCATCGCCAGCGCCGGCTCGGACGGGTTCGTGCGTGTGTGGAACGTGGACACGAAAGAGGAAGTGTTCAGCTACCGCACCGGGCGCGCGGTCCATGTGGTCCGGTTCGCCCCGGACGGCACCACCCTCGCCGCCGGCGGGCGCGACGGCAACGTCCGCGTGTGGGACGTACGGAAGTAGTGTCAGTGGTCGGTGTCAGTGCAAGTGTGAAGTCGTCTCATCGAAGGACAGAAGTCAGAGCCGTATTGGTTCTGGCTTCTGTCGTTTACTAACCACCAACACTAACCACTGGCACTCCCTCCCCGCTACCGCGTCAGTTCCACCTTTGCGTCCTTCGGTACGGCGAAGATGTGGGCGTGACGGCGAAGGTCGTCGGTCGCGCCGGGGCTGTAGGTGAACTGGGCGGTGCCGCCGCGCTTGACCAGCGCGCCCGTCAGCTTGTCGCCGCCGCTGCCGCTCCACACGAACACGACCAACTTGAACTTGTCGAAGTCCACCTGCTTGGCGAGCAGCTTGCGCCCGGCGTCGTCGCTCAGGAGCAGCGTCTTGTCCAGTTGAACGGCGGTCTTCAGTTCCACGGGGGTCGGCACGTTCCCGCCCTTCGTGAAGTCGAACGTCACCCCTTTGAGGTTCAGGGGCTTCACTTCGGGCGGGTTCTCCCCGCGCACCGGGACCGCGAGCAGCACCGCCGCCATTGCACACATCACGCTCTTCATGGCACACCTGTTGAGTTGGAGAAAACGACCACGCCCATCCGACGAGCGAAAGCCCGCGACGGATGGGCGAATGAGGGGCAGCGCGTTACCGCGACGTTACTTCGCGCGAACGTACTTCGTCGCGGCGTCCTTCGGTACCACGAACACCTTCGTGTGCTGCCGCAGGTCGAACGTCAGCCCGAAGGCGTGAGCGAACTCCGCGCTCTTGCCGTCCTTCGACAGCGTGCCGGTGATTCGGTCGCCGCCGGACCCTTGCCACATGAACACCACGACTTTCTCCTTCGCGAAGTCCACGTTCTTCTTGATCGCGTCGGCGGCGTCCTTGAGTACGGACTTGGCGAGTTCGTCCGCGGTCTTGATCTCGGTCGGCGCGTTCGCTGTCGCTTTTTCGTTGAACGTGACCTTCAGGTCTTTGGTCGGCAGTTCCTTGACCGCGGGCTTGTCCCCGGCCAGAGCGGGCGCGGCGAAGGCCGCGGCCAGCAGCACAGTACCGATGCGCATGGCGCTCCTCGTGTCGTTGGGGCGAAGGCGGATCAGTCTACTGGGTGAAACGTGTTGAAGACGGCGTCCACGTCCTTCAGGCCGTCCGCCCCGTTGGAACTCGTGACCGTGACCAGATAGAGCCGCGTCTCGGTCGTCACGGCACGAACGATCATTCGCGGCACGGGCTTCGCGTCGGCCCCGCCCGGCTTATCGGTGAACTCGACCACGAGCTGCGTCATCTCTTGACCGCGGTACTGCACCGGCTCGCTCTTAACCTTTTTCTCGTTGCCGCTCTTGAACGCGGCCAGCGCCAGGTTGGCCATGATCTTCTGCGTGTCGGGGGCGACACCGGCCGGGAACGTGGTGACGTGGACCGCGACCAGCAGCCGCGCGCGCTTGTCCTCGCTCTTGTGGGTGCGCCCGGCCTTCGGGTCGTCACTCGTGACCACCTTGCGCGGCATCGTCATGCGGAACTTGTCCGTGCCCGCGCGGTACTCTTCCCACCCCACGGGGATACCCGGGTTGGCCTTCGCCCACGCTTCGCGCCGCTTGCCCTCTTTCACCAGTTCCGGATGCGTGATCTCGAACGAGTCGACGAACCGGCGCACGTCGGCCGCGTTGGGGCGCAGCGCGCTGTGAACGAGCAAGATGTACTGCCGCGTGTCGGCCACGATGATGCGGACGACGTACCACCCCTTCGGACTTTGGAACTCGAAGTCGCGGGCCGGGAACCCGCCGACGGTCAGCTCCTTTGGCTCACCCTTCAACTTGGCCCCGGTGCCGAGCAGCTTGTTCATCGCGGTGTCGAGTTGCTTCTCGTCGGAGCCTTCGGCGTCCTCGCGCTTCTTCGTGCCGTCGATGTCGCGGTAGATCACCATGTATTGCTGGAGCTTGCGCGCGAGCGGCGCGCCCTCGGCGTGAGCGTTTCCGCCCGGTTCGAGCCGGATGTTGGCTTGTTTCTCGATGCCCGGGTGCAACTCGCCCGGCAGATCGACCTTGAAGCCGCCTTCGGAGGACTCGTGCTTCTGCCAGTTGGCCCCGGGGAGGAACAGGAACAGTCCGCCGCAGCACGCCAGCAGCGCGACCCCGCCGATGCCGGCGATGGCGAGCAGCCAGACCATCACGCGCCGGCTGGACGCGGGAGGCGGTGGGGGCGGTCCGCGCCGCCGGCGCGGGCGGTCCGGGTCGTCGCGCGAATCGACGCGATGCGCCGTCGGTAGAGCGGGGTCGTCTTCCGGGAGTGGCTCGACGGGCGTGGCCTCACGCGGCGCGGGTCGGCGCGGGGTCGGCGC
>SXHE01000805.1 GCA_005773755.1 Planctomycetia bacterium | reverse complement strand
CTGACACCGGCCGTTCGCCCCGATCAGGCGCTGGTGGGCCGGCTGCTGCGGAACTCCAGCAGCACCTCGTACAGGTCGCTGCTGACGGCCACTTCGTCGTCGAGGAAGTCTTTCAGCCAGACGAAGTTCAGCCGCTGGGCCATCGCGACCAGTGGGAGCAGATCGCCCAACCGCACCCTCACGTCCGGTTCCGCGACCGCGACCTCGGTGTCTTCTTCCGGCGGGTGGTAGAGCTTCAGGCGCGTTGCCATGTCGTCCTCCGTGGCTGTGTCGTGCCGTCGCGGTGCCCCAATCGGTACAGGCTCCCCAACCCGTACCCCTCACCGCGTTACGAACGCCTCGCGTCCTCTCCATCGACCCGCCGGCGCGCGCCGCTTCACTTCGAGATGAGGAACGTGTGCGGTTCCGGCGCGGGACTGGATAAGATGTGAGCGTGCGCGAAGGTGCGCCCGGCACGGAGCGGAAACACACCCATGACGACGTTCGCGGTTCTCGGCAGCGGCGGGTGGGGCACGGCCGTCGCGATGCTGCTCGCGGCAAACCCGGCGCACCGCGTCCGGCTCTGGAGTGCTCACACCGACAACGCCGCGAAGCTAAGTGCGGCGCGCGCGAACCCGCGCCTGCTGCCCGGCGTGACGTTCCCGGAATCGCTGGAGATCACCGGCGACGCGGCCGACGCGGTGAGCGGGGCCGACTGCTGGGTCACGGCGATCCCCACCACTTACCTCCGCGCCACGCTCTCGCGGTTCGTTTCGGTTCGCAAAGCCGACGTGCCGGTCGTAAGTCTGACGAAAGGGTTGGAGATCGCGACTTTCCGCCGGCCGACGGAAATCATCGGCGAATTGCTCAAGACCGAAAACGTCGCCGTGCTCAGCGGGCCGAGCCACGCGGAGGAGGTCGCGCGCGGGATGCCCACGTCCGTGGTCGTCGCGGCAGAAGCCGGCCTCGCGTCGTTGGTGCAACAGCGGTTCGGCACCGACCGCTTCCGCGTCTACACCAACGGCGATCTGGTCGGCGTCGAACTGGCCGGCGCGCTCAAGAACGTGATCGGCATCGCCGCGGGCGTGTGCGACGGTCTCGGCTTCGGTGACAACGCGAAGGCCGCGCTGCTCACGCGCGGGCTGGTCGAGATGACGCGGTTCGGTGTGGCGCACGGCGCGGAGCCGGCCACGTTCCACGGCCTCGCGGGAACCGGCGACCTCATCACGACCTGCTTCAGCCCGCACGGGCGCAACCGCCGTGTCGGGTATCGGCTGGGTAAGGGCGAGCCGCTCGCGGACGTGCTCGCCGGCCCGCAGATCGCGGAGGGCGTGTTCACCAGCAAGAGCGTACACGAGCGCGCGACCCGCAGCGGCATCGACGCCCCCATCATGGCGAGCGTGTACCAGATGCTGCACGAGGGCAAGCCGCCGCTGGTCGCGGTGCAAGACCTGATGGGGCGGAGCCAAAAGCAGGAGCGGTTGTAATGCTCTCGATCGCGTTCAAAGAGTGGGCGGTGATCTGCGAGGCGCTCCTGCAGGGGAAGCAATCGCTGATCCTGCGCAAAGGCGGCATCGCGGAGGACGGCGGCACGTTCAAGCCGGAGCACGCGGAGTTCCTGCTGTACCCGACGTACTTCCACGAACACCGCGCCGGGATCAAGCCGGCGTTCCTGCCGCTGCTCGAAGCCGCCGAAGCCGCGAGGCCGCCCGCCGGCGTCGTGCGGTTCACGCACTTCGTACGCGTCGAATCCGTCACGCACGTCACCGATCTCGACCGCGCGCTGGCACTCGATTCGCAACACGCCTGGACGCCCAACGTAGTGGAGCAGCGGTTTCACTACCGCACGCCGGGGCTTTACGTCTTCGCGGTGCGAGTGTTCAAGTTGGCGCAACCGGCGGACGTGATCGAGCGCCCGGAGTTCGCGGGGTGTAAGACCTGGATGCAACTCGACACCCCTATTGACACGACGGGCGCAACACCCGTTTTGGCCGATGGGCCAGCAGAGTTCATGCTGTCACTCCCTGCCACGCTGATGGAGAAGTTGTGAGCGAACAGAAAGTAGCTCTCGTTACTGGTAGCGGGAAGAAGCGGGTCGGCGCGGAGGTGGCGTTGTCGCTCGCGGCTCGCGGGTATGCGCTCGCGATCCATTACCGCTCGTCAGAAGCGGAGGCGAAGGACACCGCCACGACCCTCACAGCGCGGTTCGGCGTGCCGGCGGTTCCGTTCAAGGCCGATCTGGGTGACGAAGCCGCCGTGAAGCGCATGGCGAGCGACATACTCGCGCGCTTCGGGCGGATCGACGCGCTGGTCAACTGCGCCGCGATCTGGAACCGCAAGCGGCTCGAAGACGTGACAGCGGCCGACGTGCGCGAGCACCTCGACGCCAACCTGCTCGGCACGTTCCTCACCTGCCAGCACGTCGGGCTGGCGATGGTGGCGCAAGCCGGCGGCGGCGCGATCGTGAACGTCGGCGACTGGGCCGACGCCCGCCCCTACCGTGACTACGCCGCGTACTTCCCCAGCAAGGCCGCGATCCCCGGCCTGACGCGCGTCTTTGCGGTGGAACTCGGCACGCGCAACCCGAAAGTGCGCGTGAACGCCGTCCTGCCGGGGCCGGTGATGCTGCCGCCCGAGGTGAGCGCCGAAGAGCGCGAGCAGGTGATCGCCGGCACGCTGGTAAAACGCGAGGGAACCGCCGCGCACGTCGCCGCCGCGGTGCTACACTTCATCGACAACGACTTCGTAACGGGCACCTGCCTCCCGGTGGACGGCGGGCGCACCGTGTTCGCCAACGGGTACTGATCGCTCCGCACTCCCATGCCCCACTCGACCCTACCGCGCCGCGCGCTCGCCGTCGTGGTGGGGCTGTTCGCCTCGTGGCAACTCGTCTTCCTCCCGGCCGCGAACCTGATCGACTTTGTCCCGCGCCGCCTCGGGCCACCGCTCGAACCGATCAGGGACGGTTACCAGGAACCCGGCACCTTCACGAGCGTCGAACCGCTCCAGCGCACCGCCGAAGTGACCGGCGACGTGCTCGATTTTTGGTCCGAGTTCAGCGGGCAGGAGCAGGGCTGGTCGCTGTTCGCGCCGGGGTTCCCGCCGTACACGGTCACGCCCGCGGCCGAGTTCGTCTTCGCCGACGGCACCAGTGACACCGCGTTGTCACCGCACGAACCGCTCGACAAACGGAACCCGCGGATGCGCCCGCCGCTGCTCAACAACCGCGTGTTCAACATCGAGGCGCAGCTCATCTACCCGGTTTGGTTCGCACCGCCCGAAGCGGTCGAGAGCGCGCCCGACCAGTACCGAAGACTGCCGAACACCGCGCGCACCTGGCGCGGGGTCATGCGGGCGTGGCTCGCGCTCCGGCTGAAGGAGTACCGTGCGGCGCACCCGGACGGCCCGGAGCCGGTCGCGGTGATCTTGAAGCACCGGTTCATCCCGACCCCGCACCCCGGCGCGCCGCGCGGCTGGACGCTGCCCATCGAAGAGCGCCCCTACGCGAAGTGGTTCCCCGCGACCGACGCCTACGAGGCCTACGACGCGGTGCAGAAGCAGTGGGTGAAGCCGTGAGTGAACCTGTTCATATGGGTGTGAAGCCGTGGTTTCCGTGGCCGCTGTCACGGTGGCGGTGGTGGACCGAATCCATCCCGGCGGAGCGCGTCGCCGCGCTGCGCATCGTGACCGCGCTCGTGCTGCTGTTCGATCTGTTGGCGTGCTACCTGCCGCACTTCCACACGCTGTTCTCGCCGGACGCGCTGGGCGGGCGCGACCTGTACGCGGGCAAGTTCCGCAGCGACCACTTCTATTGGTCCGTGCTGCGCCTGCTCCCCGACAGTTGGGGGCCGCAACTGGTGTTCGGCGTGTGGGTCGCGAGCGCGGTGGGCCTGCTCGTCGGTTGGCGTCCGCTGGTGTGCGGTCTGATGTGCTGGGCCTGCGCGCTGTCGTTCTGGAACATCAACCCCGGCCCGCACAACGGCGGCGACCGGGTGCGCCACACGCTGTTGCTGATGGTCGCGATGAGCTGTTCGGGTGCGGTGTGGGGCGTTTCGTCCGTGCGAAGGAGCGCGAACCTGGGGCCGGTGTTCGTCCCCGGCTGGCCGGTGAAGGTGCTGTTCGTGCAACTCGCGGTGCTGTACTTCTTCAGCGGCTACTACAAGGTGATTAGCCCGCTGTGGCGCAACGGCTACGTCATGTACTGGGCGTCGCACGACCTGTACTGGTCGCTGGTCCCCGGCACCGCGGCCCGGCTCCCGGTGTGGGTACATCAGCTTTCGGCCTGGGTCACACTGGTATGGGAGTTGGGCTTCCCCATCCTCGCCGTGATGCGCGGCACGCGCGCCGTCACGCTGATCCTCGGCGTGATCTTCCACCTGGGCACACTGTGCACGTTGGAGGTGGGTATGTTCGCGCTGTACTCGGTCGCGTGCTACACGGCCTTCGCCCCGTGTGAGCGGATCAATCGAAGAAACCCACTCCCCGGCCCCCTCCCTGAAGGGAAGGGGGAGAAAGCAGAGGCTGTTGTCTCTCCCCCTTCCCTT
>SXHE01000804.1 GCA_005773755.1 Planctomycetia bacterium | reverse complement strand
CGTTCCAGTACACCATCGACCACCCGGTGACGCTGCCGCGTCAGAAGAGCGCGCTGCTGCCGATCATCGGCAAGGACATCGAGGGGTCGAAGGTCAGCATCTACAACGAGTTCGTTCAGACGAAGCACCCGCTGCTCGGCCTGCGCATCAAGAACACCAGCGGCGCGCATCTGAACCAGGGACCGATCACGGTGTTCGAGGGGAGCACCTACGCCGGCGATACCCGCGTGCTCGACGTGCAGCCCAACGAAGAGCGCTTGCTGAGCTACGCCATCGACCTCGGCATCGAAGTGGACCCGAAGGCCGGGGCCGGCAAGCAGCAGATCACCACCGTGAAGGCCGCGAAGGGCATCATCGCCACGGTCACGAAGGTGACGGACGAGAAGACCTACAAGGTCGTGAACCGGTCGCAGACCGACCGCACGCTGCTTATGGAGCACCCGAACCGCACCGCGCAGCAGTTCAAGCTGGTGGGCACCGCGAAGCCGGCCGAGGAGACGCCCGACGTGTACCGGTTCCAGCTCGCGGCGCTGGCCGGCGTGACGACCAGCTTCACCGTGAAGGAAGAGCGCGATGTGACGCAGTCCGTGGTGCTGACCAACGGCACCGAGGACACGATCCGGTACGTCATCTCGCTCAGCGAGGCCAGCCCCGCGCTCAAGGCGAAGCTCGAACAGGCGCTGAAGGTGAAGGGCGAGTGGGACGTGATCCGCCGCGAGTTGGCACAAGTGGTCGCGGACCTGCAGCGCCTGAACGCGGACCAGGACCGCATTCGGAAGAACCTGCGCGAGACCCCGAAGGAGGCCGAAGTGTACGACACGTACCTGAAGAAGCTGGCGGCGCAAGAGAAGGAGATCGACAAGCTGACCGACCAGCAGAAGAAGCTCATGGCCGACGAGTTCAAGGTCAAGAAGAAGTACGAGGATTATCTGAGCAACATCGAGGGCTGATCTCAGCAGCCGCAAACGGCCACTACCACGAAATGAGGCCCGCCGTGACGCGCTACTGTAGGCAGGCCCGCAACCGGGAAGGGGTGCGAGCTCAGGGCAGCGCGCGAACTTCGACGACGCCACCGGGGTTGAACTCGACGTACAACTCGTGCCCGGCGAGCAGCCGCGTTCCGAGCAGCGGGTCGCTGTCGACCTCGGTCACGAGTATTGCGAGCCAAACCCCGTCCCACTCAACCTCGGCATCGTACATATCGCAAGAGTGAAGCACGCCGTTGGCAAGTAGCGCCGGGTTCGTAGCCCGGTAAGTGAGGCCGAGTGCGGCCACCGTCGCGTGCGGGAGCGTCAACGACGCGGTGGACCCAGTATCGATCACCGCTGTCACGGCGACTTCTATTCCAGACGATCCGCGAATGCGAAGATCCAATACGGCTTCGTGGCGAGCGTTCACGGCCCCGCGGATCATTAGCGAAGCCCCAACTTGTGTGCCGCCTGGGAGCCCGCGCGAAGCAGCCACACTTCGGCTCCCGGATTTCGGCGATGCAGGCTCATCACGGCTGTGTAATCGTCCTTGTGTACCTCGTATTCTTCGGTCGTAATGTCGATCGCAACGAAGCTCCCATCATCTTCCGGCTTGAGCAGGGGGCGCACGCGGCGCTCGTAGATGTCGGTCCCGACGCGGGCGATTTCCTCTTTGTTCCGGCGCGGCTCTGTGGCGGGTGTCATCGGGCACCTCCGGGTGAACGGTTCGCACGTCCAGTATACCACACGCGCTACCGGCTCTCAATCACGCGCAGCAGTTCGCCGTCGCCGGGGGCGAGGGTGAGTTTCAACACCCACTCCGTGCCCGCCTTCTCGAGCGCGAGCGGAACCCACTTCGCGGTCTTGCGGTCGAGCCGTTCGAGCGCGAGTTTCTCCTTGAACCGCAGCGTCAGCTCTTGCGGCTTCTCGACGCCGTGGTTCACGGGCATCAGGTAGCGGGCCTTCTTGTCGTCGGTGAACACGCCCACAAGGTGCGATTCGCCCTCCGGCTGGAACCACAGGTCCGCGGGGGCCTTTTCCGCGCCGATGGGGAGCGCCTTGTCGGTGTGGTACACGCCCTGGCTCTTGAGCTTCAGCAGCACCGGGCCGAGCGCCTTCAGTTCGAGCGCGACCTCGGACACGGTCTTCGCCTGGTCGCTGAGGCCGAACACCGGCTTGCCGCCTTCGAGCACCGCGTTGCGGTCCTTGTCCATCTTGCACTGCACGAACCACGGGGGCCAGAAGTGGAACGCCTGCACGCCGTAGGCGAGCGGGACGTACATCGACTGGCGCAGTTTTTCCGGCGGGTTGTTCGAACCGAGACACCGCATCTGCGGGATGTCGTGCTTCACGCTCAGGTCGCGGAACATCTTCAGGTACAGGTAGTAGCGCTCCGGGTGGTTCTTGTGCCACCAGTGATAATGGTAGTAGTCGAGTACCATCGGCTTGACGACATCGACGAACTCGGGGAACTGATTGTACTCAGCGCGGTTGATGAACAGCGTGGGGTGGTTCGGGTCGGCGGCCTCGAACGCCCGCGCGACCTTGGCGAAGCCGGGGTAGGCGTCGCGCTGCCGCCGGTCGGAGACGTAGTAGCCGAACACCGCGGGGTCGTCCTTGAGCTTCGGCGCGGCCTTGAGCAGGTTGTTGTAGTCGATGCTGCCGAGCCGCACTTTTAGCCCGGCCTTGCGGCACACGTCGAGCTTGTCCAGTTCGGCCTCGACGCAGTTGAACCCCTTGCTCGCGGTGTACTTCGCGATGGCGAGCTGGTGTTCCGGCTCGTTGGGGAAGTCGGCGTAGACGATCACCATGAGTTCGGGGAACCGGTACTTCGCTTTGAACGGTTCCTCGGCGCGTGCGGACCCCGCTAGCGCGAGCGCGGCGAGCGCGCCCATGACGAAGCGTGACGTGGACATGACCGGGGTCTCCGCTGTGACGGGTCGAACCGGGGCAACGCGCCCGATTGTCCCCGACCGCGGCGCGAACGGCAAGTGGGCACCGGTCACACGCCTTCGCCCATGCCGACGTCGGCGATGTAGTTCTCGTACCGGTTGTACTCCTTCATCCACGTCAGTGTGATTTCGCCCGTCGGCCCGTT
>SXHE01000803.1 GCA_005773755.1 Planctomycetia bacterium | reverse complement strand
CGCTGGCGGTGTATGGTTCGCGTGGTAAACCCCTCCCCCCAACCCCCTCCCCGGTGCGGGGAGGGGGAGCACAGTTGTCATACTTCCCGCGCGCCGGGCGGCATACCGGTTTGACAATCGCGAAACCACCCCTCCCCGCACCGGGGTGGGGCCGGGGGTGGGGTTCGCCAAGCGAACCGAGCAACTTCACCGAGTACACGGGCCTGAGGTCGGCTACAGCCTTTCCCCTCACCCGCTCAGGCCTTCGCCCACGTCCTTGAGGTCGGCGCGCTTACCCTCGTAGGTCTCGCTAAACGCGAGCACCGCCGGGTCCGGGGCCACGCCCTCGGCCCGGCACGCCATCTCGTACACCGCGGGCCACCAGTTCTCGTGGCTCGTCAGCCCCTTGTCCTTCACCGTTGCCCAGTTGCTCAGAACCGTCGACCACGCGGCGTCGCCGTAGGCGAGCGCTTCTTTCAGGCTGCCGAACAGCGGAACGTACCACTCGCGACCGATTTGCGAGTGCAGCACCTCGTCGGCCCAATCGAAGTCTTGCAGCGTCGCGATGAGCGGCAGGCCGGACCCCTGACCGGTTTCGAACTCGTAGCGCTTGCCGGTGCGCGGCATCAGCCCTTGCTCGATGAAGTACAGCACGCCGTGCGCTTCGAGCGGCGTGCATTCCGTGTTGAGCCGGTGCGACCAGTTGAGCGTGATCTTCGCCTTCGTCCAATCGACGCCGAGCGCGACGAACCCGACTTCGCCCATCATCGCGTGCCGCGCTTCGTCCCAGAGTTGGCGGGTCATGTCGCGGTAGTAGCCCCACGGCTTGCCGGGCGTCTCGGTGATGATGCGGGCCATCATCTCCGGCACGTCGATCTCGCGCAGCCGCTTGTAGAGCATCATCAGCGCCTTCGCTCGCGCCGGGTACGCCTCGTTGTAAAGGAACGACTCCGCGTTCACGCCCTGATTCCACGGGTCCGTGAACCTGGTGTCACGCTTCGGGATGGGGTCGTAGACGTAAGGTTTCGCGGAGTAGCGGCGAGGTAGTGCGGGTGTGCGAGAAGGCGTCGCGGTGCCGTCCAAACATCCCGCGTGGTCGAGCAGAGGCTGTAGAAGAGTATCGCTCCACTCGCGGCACTTCGGAGGGTCTGTCGCTTCTAGCGATTTGATGACAGCCGACCCGTAGCGATTCATCTCGTCCAATTCGATCTGGGCGAATCGCAGGACGCGCCGGCTCGGAGCATCGGTCAGCGGATTGGTCTCCGTCATGTACGTTTGAAGCGCGATTTCCAGCGCCCCAATCGCATCGATATACACTCCGCGAACAAGTTCCTCCGTTGTCGGGCAGGCCAGAATCTCATCGAAGAACGCCTCCAGCGCCGGGTGCGGCACCTCGTCCAATCCCAACGGCGGCTCGCGCATCTCGCCGATGCGCGTGCGCAGCGCGGTGACGTGCTCCGCGCACAGGTAGGCGTGGTGGGCGAAGCCGGTTTTCAGCTCGTAGATCGGTTCGGCCGTGATGCGCGCGGTCAGAATCTGATGCAGGCGCTTGAAGCAGTAGTGGAACCGCTTGAGGCGGCGGACGCACTCCTCGACGCTCAGGCCCGGTTTCGCGGCCTCTTCGAGCGTACACAGCCCCGCGAGCGGCGGCAGGTTCTTGTACGAGGTATAGTTGGGGAGCATGAGAGCTTCCTCGCGTAGGCCCGTGGTGAAAGTTGGGCGCGATGGCAGTGGTTTCACCTCTCCCCCATCAGAGCATGGGGGAGAGGTGGAGACAACGCGCCGCTCGCCGATCACAACTGCGGAATGAGCGATTGGAACGGCTCGTCGCAGGCGTCGTTGACCTCGCGCGCGGTCATGAACGCGGGGAAGATCGTGCCGATGACGATGGCGTACACGCCCATGCTCACGGTCGCGAACACGATCTGTGTGAACGTGTTCAGCCCGGCGTTGGTTTCAATACTGGCCGCGACGAACGCCACCATGAGCAGCCCGATCAGGCCCGGCCCGCCGGACGCGATCCCCGCGGCGCGGGTGCACTTGTGGGCCAACCCTTCGTCCAGCGCCGCGCGCGACATGCACGACAGCAGCATCATGATGAGGACGGTGCGCGTCATCTCGATGATGCCGCAGAACATCGACCCGACCATCCGCTTCGCCGGCGGGGTGATGCCCTGGTTCTCCGGGTAGAACACGGCCGTCAGGTAGTACATGGTCGCGTTCAGGCGCGTGGGCACCATCGCCATTCGCGCCAGGCCCGCTTCCTCGTCCGCCTTCGCCACCCCGAACTCTTTGCCCTGCGCGACCAGCGTGAGCAGGAACACGAGGTGCACGCCGACTGCGACCGCGGCGGAGATGCCGTAGCCCCAGTGCCCCGGCGCGCGCGGCCCGCTCAGGCACAGCCCCACGCCGATGGCCGCGAGCAGCCAGTTCAGAACCCCCAGCACGCCGGCCACCAGCAGGATTTCCGGCAGCGGCTCCGCGAACGCGCTCTGGAAGAAGTACGACAGGATCATCAACATCGAGAAGATGAACAGCGCGAACGAGATCCAGATCAGCTTAACGCCGATGGACGCTCGCTCGAACGCCTTCTTCCGCTCCTTCTTCTCCTCCGGCGTCATACTGTCGTCGGTGTCGCGCTTCCGCTTCTTCTTGCGCTTGCGCTCGTCCTCTTCCGTCTCCGGGTCGAAGTCGCGGTTCTCCGGCTTCTTCTCGTCGTCCTTCGGCTTGGGCTTGTCCTCGGTCCGCGGCGTCTTCCGCACGACGATCTTGACCTTCGGCTTCTCCGGGGCCGCTTCCTCTTCTTCCTCCGGCTCCGGGGGCGGGCTGTCCGCGGCGGAGAACACCGTCTTGCACGCGGGGCAGCGCACCATCGCCGTTGTGCCGTCCGGCACTTGCAACCCGCTGCGGCAGTTCGGGCACGTCAGAAGCACGGTCGGTCCCTTTCTCGAGCGGCTGCTGTTAAGGTGTCGCGGGTATTAGGCCGTCGTTAGCCCGACGCGCGAGCG